>CAKZVN010000098.1 GCA_937922105.1 uncultured Litorilinea sp. | reverse complement strand
TAACTGTCCGCCCTGAGCGCAGTGAAGGGAAGCATCCCACTCTGGTGGTCTGCCGGGATTCTTCCCTTCGCAGGACTCAGGGCGGGCTGTCGCTGCGCTCCTCAGAATGAAGGCTACTTGGCGATCAAACCACTGAAGGTGAGCGGTTTGGCCGTTATCCCGACATCAATGACGGCAGCACCGGCGACCTACCCCTCCATCTCTTTCCCCACAGGGAAGAAGGAGAACGCGTGCACGGCGTCACTGCTTCCTATCGGGTTGGAGTGGGCTTGGTGACGCTAATCCTGGGCGCACCGGTACAAATGGCACGGATTGCGACCAATGTGCCATTGCGTGCCACGCGGATTTGGCCCTGCGTCCAAACGGGTGTATAGTTCTGACCTACGGGATTCATGCCTCGGGGGAACATCTCAGTGTCACAGCTGGGGTGTGGCGTGAATCCCGTACTTTTTTGCAAAGGCATATTTACAAAGACATATTTGCAAAGACCTACGCGGCAGAAATGGTGTGCGCGCTTGGACGACAAAAGGCGCGGCCCAGTATCGCCGCGGTCTGGGGCGCTGTCCGGAGCGTGCTGGATCAGCGTCCGCCGGTGGGCGGCTTCCGGCCCAGATTGCCCAAAAACATCTGACGGAAAAAGCCGCCAGTCTCCAACCCCGCGGTAGACGCCGTGGGGCGCTCCTCCCAATTCTTGAGGACGGCTTGCGATTCCCAGGCAAGGCGATCCTCCACAGCTTTTTCCAACACGGTTTGCAGCGGATGGGGCTTGCCTTCCTCAGCCTCGGCTTGTAACAAATTCGCCCATTCATTCAATTCTTCTTGCAAGCGGCGAATACGATAGAGAAGATTAGTGCGATTGGCACGCAACGCTGCAAAGAGACCTGCGGCGTCGTCGCCCATATCGCTGGCTGAGGCGAAGGCTTGCCCAGCCAAGCGTCGCGCCTCGCGCCAACCGGACTCGGCGGCGCTCACGCGCATCAGCGCCGCTGCCAACAGCAACGGCAACTGCTCGACCCCAGCCATAATGCCGTCGTGCTCTTGCCCGTCCACATAAAGCGGCGTCGCGCCCACCCGTTCCACAAAGTTGCTGGCGAGTTGGAGCGCAGACGGGTCGGTCTTGGGGCCGGCAGCCAGAGCAAAGACCACCTTGTCGTAGAGATCGGCGCGCTGGGTGGGCGCGCCGCCAACGCCTGTGAGCACCGGATGGCCCGCCACAAAGTGCACACCCGCGGGCAAGTGGCGCTCCGCGATCTCGATGGCGGGCTGAAGCAAGCTGTTGATGGCAAAGTAGAGCGTGCCAGGCGTGGCGTCCTCCTTAAGCAGCGCCAGCGTCTCGTCCAACTCGTTGAGCGGGACATCCAACACAATCAGCTCGGCGCCCTCGCATGCGCGGTAGAGGTTCCACTCGCTGCGGTGGACCGCACCCGCTTTCTTGGCAGCCTGGGCAACATCCGGTGCGCGGTCGTGCCCGACAATCTCAAAGGTAACTTCCTCGCGCTGGAGACCTAGCCCCATACTGGCGCCGGTGACTCCGAGTCCGATGATGGTGATTTTGGGCTTGGTAGCCATAGTCTCTCCGTAAGTTCGATAAAGCCCGGCGGTGGAAGACCGTCCGTCAATGCGCGGCATCAGCCTCTTGGAGCGCAACCAACAAAGCGCGCCAGGGACCGGCAGGAGCCTGCTCCGGCGGCGTCTGGTGATAGGCGATCAAGCGACAACAGAGTTCGTCGCAGCCGGCCTCTTGCGCCCAAGCCGCGCCGATGGCGGGATGCTCCCGATGCACGTAGAGCAAATAGCGCCACCCGCGCGCCGGGTCAGGATGGGCCAAGCGCGCGCACCACGCCGGGGCGAATGCCTCCAACAACACCAGAGGGCCGCGCGTCCACAGCCCGATGCGACGACCGTCCTGGGTCGCGGCCAACTTGCCCACATCGTGGAGCAGCGCGGCTGCCAGCAAGCTATGGTCCCTATGTCCGGCGGCGCGCAATGTCGCGAGCACATCCAAGCTGTGGCGTTGCGCGTCGCGCGGCAAGGCCAAAAAGAGTGCGGACGCAGCCGGGGGAAGAAGACGGAGCGCTTGCTCGCGCTCGGCGCCGGTCACCTGCGCAGCCAGCCCGCGCCGCAGTTGACCAAAGCGATAAAGGCTGCGCCGCCACCAAGACCGGTGCGCGGAGCGTGCCGGGCCATGGTCCCGCCTCCCCATCATTTACAGCAAGAGCGCGCGTGTGATAATCCCCGCCGGGATGCGGATGATCCCGGGCGTCAGGAAGATCACCGCCATCAAGATCAAAAAGCCGTACTGGCTCAATTGCTGTTGCAAACGGAAATTGTCGCCCGGCAACAGCGCAAAAAGCACATGCGAACCGTCCAGCGGGGGGATCGGGATCAGGTTAAAGACAAAGAGCAAGACGTTGATCTGGACGAAAAAGACCAGAAATTGGCCAAAAAAGTTGCCACTCACGCCGAAACTGCGCAAGATCACCGCGGCGGCAATCGCCAAGAGCAGGTTGCTCAGCGGCCCCGCCAACGACACGATGATAGAACCGACCTTGCGATCGGTGGTAATGTTGGCGGGATTCCATAGCACGGGCCGTGCCCAGCCGAAGCCGACGAAAAAGATCAAGGCTGCGCCCACCGGGTCAATGTGAGGCAACGGGTTGAGGGTGAGCCGGCCCTGGCGTCGTGGCGTCGGGTCCCCCAGGGCAACGGCAGCCGCGGCATGAGCATATTCATGCACGGGCAACGCAACAAAGATGATGGTCGCCACCGCGAGCAGACGCGCCGGGTGGAGCAAGTTGCCGCTTGCCGTGAAAAGCCAATAGAGAACGAGCAGAACCACGGCCCCAATCAACAGTTGTTGGACGGTGGTCAGCGAGCGCCAGCGTGCGCTCAGGGAACTTAGAAACATGGTGGCGACGTTCCTTACCGGCCGCGTGCGTGGGGCCGAACTGGGTCGAACATACCGTTGCGGTGACACGCCGCGCGCAGCCCGGCGGCGCTGGTTCGCCCATTATAGCAGAGAGACCGCGCGCGCTTGAAACCGGGCCATCGGGGGGTGCGTCCCACGCTTTTGGTGAAGTTAGAACCCCATCCCAGCCCCTCCCCAGGTTGGAAGGGAGCGCGTTCCGCTATCGGGCTGCGCCGCGGCGAGGGTTTGCCAATCCCGCGCGCGGCGACTATGATCCAGGCAATGAGACAAGGCATGGAACGGTTGAGCGGAGGAGTGCGCCGGCTGCGCGCCTGGATGGAAGAAACCCGCGCCCGCCGGTGGGTTGCGCTGGCGGTTGTCGGGTTGGGCGTTGCGATCGGGGTTTGGGTGTTGCGCCCGCCTGCCAACTACGTCCCCCTCGGTCCCCAGCGTCACGTTGAGACCATCAACCCCAAGATGGGCATCCACACGCGGCTGACCGACGAGGTTGAGGCGTGGAAAATCAAGCGCACACTGGAGATGGTGCGCGAAATGGGCGCGCCCTGGATCGTGGAGTATTTCCCCTGGGCCTATGTGGAGCAGCAACCGGGTCGCTTCAGTTGGAACCACACCGACCTAGTGATTGACCATGCCGAGCGCCAGGGGTTGCGGGTGATCGCGCGCCTGGGCTTTGTGCCGGAATGGGCGCGCCCGCGCAACACCACCCCCCTCTATCTGGATGAGGAGCGCTTTGGGGACTTCGGACGCTACGCCGCGGAGTTTGTGCGCCGCTATGCCGGTCGCGTCCACCATGTGATCATCTGGAACGAGCCGAATCTGGCGCTGGAGTGGGGCTATGCCCCCGTGGACCCGGGCAAATACGCCGAGATGCTGCGCGTGGTCACGCCCATGATCCGCGCCGCCAACCCGGAGGTACGCATCTTGGCGGGCGCGCTCGCGCCCACGCTGGCGCCGCCGGGTAGCCCCGACGGCATGAACGATCTGCTCTATCTCCAGGCGCTGTACGACTTGGGCGCGGCGGACTATTTCGACATCCTGGCTGTCCACGCCTATGGATGGGTAGCGGACCCGGACGAACCGGCCCACCCCGAGGCGGTCAACTTCCGGCGCACGGAATTGCTGCGCGCAATCATGGTCGCCAATGGCGACGCACACAAACCGGTCATGATCACCGAGGGCGGCTGGAATGACCACCCGCGCTGGACCCGCGCGGTGCGCCCCGGCGCGCGCATTGACTACACAGTGCGCGCCTATGCCATCGCGCTGGAAGAATGGCCCTGGATGGAGGCCGTCTGTCTGTGGGCCTTCCGCTACCCCTGGGATACCAAAAATTACCAGGATTACTTCACCTTTGTGCGCACTGACTTCGAGCCGAAGCCCATCTACGAAGAGGTACAGCGCTATAGCCGCGGCGAACTTGCAGGCGAGGTCCAGCCGTGATGCGCCACCGGATTGCCCTGGTGAGTGCGTTCATCGCGGTGTTGGCGGTCGCCGTGTGGCTGTGGGCGGGTGCGGCGGACGCCGGCGCCTGGGTGAACCGGTTGCTGGGCCGACAAGACGGGACCTGGCTCGCAATGCAGGAGCGCGGCCTCTGGCGCGTGGGCATGGACCCCAGTTTTCCCCCCTTTAACTTGTTGGACGAGCAGGGCGCGGTGGTGGGCTATGACGTGGATTTGGCGCGCGCGCTGGCAACGTCCTGGGGACTGGAGTTGGAGATCGTGCCCATCGGCTATGACAGCTTGCTGGATGCGCTCAAGGCTGGGCGGATTGACAGCGTGGTGAGCGCAGTCCCTTATGATCCGCGCGGCACGCGGGACTACGGCTTTTCGCCCCCTTATTTCGAGGCGGGCGTGCGGCTGGCGGTGCGCGCCGGGTCACCCATCACCGGCGTAGCGGCCCTGCCGCCGCAAGCGCTGGTGGCAGTCGAGTGGGGCAGCATGGGCGATCTGGTGGGCCGACGCTTGCAGCGCGAGGGCGCCGCCATCGAGCTGGCGCCCTACGCCACCCCCGACGAAGCGATCGCCGCGCTGGCAGAGGATGAGCGCATCAGCGCACTGCTGCTCGACCAGGTGAGTCTGCGCCAGGCCCAGGGGCGCGGCGTTGCGGTGGAGGCAGTGGGGCCTGCATTAGAGAGCAACCCATATGTCATCGTCGCCCCACTGACCGCGACGGTGCTGCGTGAGCGCATTGCAACCACGCTCGCCGATCTCCAGGCCCAGGGTGTCTTGGCTGAATTGGAAACGCGCTGGTTCGGGCCAATCGGCGACTATAGTCGCTAAGGTTACGCGCTTGGCGCCTGCATCTGCGCTATAATAGGAAGTACCAACCGAAAACCCAACGACCTCGCCGCCTGGGCAGGGCCGATCGCATTGCCGCTGTAATGATCACCTGCCTGCATGGAAAGGACAACGCGGACGTGTCGCCAGTTGTGCCCCTCCCCCCCACCGCCCTGTATCGCCGTTGCACATTGGACTCTGTCGCCTTCAACACCACCGACGACTTGGGCGACTCGGTGGAATTTATCGGTCAAGACCGCGCCATTAAGGCGTTGGAGCTGGGCGTCAGCCTGCGCCGCCAGGGCTACAATATCTTTGTCTTGGGGCCGAGCGGGACCGGTCGCCACACGCTGGTGCGCCGGCTGGTGGAAGAGCGCGCGGCCCAGGAAGCGCCACCCGACGACTGGTGTTATGTCAATAATTTCAGCCAGCCCTATATTCCCATCGCGCTACGCCTGCCTGCGGGCATGGGCAAGGAGTTACAGCGCGACATGGAGCGGCTGGTGGAGGACCTGCACACCGGTCTTTCCTCGGCCTTCGAGAGCGAGGAGTATCAGACGCGGCGCCGCGTGCTGGAAGGCGAGTTCCAAGAGCGCCAACAACAAAGCCTGAGCGAATTGCAGGAAGAGGCGCGGCGGCGCAATCTCACCCTGCTGCGCACGCCGTCGGGTTTAGCCTTTGCCCCCCTCCGCAACGGCGAAGTCCTGCCGCCGGAGGAATTTCAGAAACTGCCGGAGGCGGAGCAGCAACGGATTCAGCGCGAAGTTGCCGCCTTGCAAGAACAATTGCAGCGCATGTTGTTGCAGGTGCCGCGCTGGGAGCGCGAGTTTCGCACTCGCCTGCGCGAACTCAACCAAGAGATGGCGGGGCTGGTGGTCAACGACCTGACCGACGACCTGGAAGAAAAGTACGCAGCGCTGCCCCACGTGCTGGAGTATCTGGCTGCGGTGAAACAGGATGTCAGCAATCGTTTGGAGGATTTTCTCAGCGACGGTGAGGAGAAACCCGACACCCCGCCCGTCGCGCCGCCCGGCATGGAAGCGCGCAGTCGCGCCGCCGCCCGCCGCCGCTATGCCGTCAACGTGCTGGTGGATGCGGGAGAGGCGACCGGC
>CAKZVN010000097.1 GCA_937922105.1 uncultured Litorilinea sp. | reverse complement strand
TCATCTCGACCAGGGAGGCAAACTCGTCGGCTGAAATCGGCCCCTCTGACATCGTGCCACTGTCCTTTCCAACGAGCCGCGTCACAGAGCAAAGCGGCGCTCGGTTTTGAATGGGTTGGACCCCTGACCAATGATCCGTGCGACAACAGCCGGAGTCACTCCAGTTTGGGTTGCATGGTCCTTCGGGCTATACTGAAGAGAACCGCAGCCGGCGGATGGTCGTCGGCTCTTTTGTTGCCCGCCGCCGGATGTCGCCTTTGTGCGCGCCCATCCATGCGGTGACTGCCTGTCCACAACGAGTTTACACGTGATGCACATGGCGCACACACTGCTGCAATTGCTTTATCTCGTCTGTATCATCGGCCTGAGCCTTTACGGCTTCCAGGCCTTTTGGTTAACCGGTAAATATCTGCACCACGCTCGCACCAGCCACCCCACAGCCCCGACCCACTGGCCCCACGTCACCGTCCAACTCCCTATCTACAACGAACGCCATGTCGTAGAGCGGCTGGTCGCGGCCTGCGTCGCTCTGGACTACCCGCGGGATCGGCTGCAAATCCAACTGCTGGATGACTCCGACGACAGCACCGCCGCGCTCACCGAGCACCTTGCCCAAAGCTGGCAACGCGCCGGCGTCAATATCTCCGTCGTGCGTCGTGCAGATCGCCGAGGCTACAAGGCGGGGGCCTTAGCCCATGCGCTCCCCCTCGCCACCGGTGAGTTTATCGCCATCTTCGATGCCGATTTTGTCCCCGCACCGAACTTTCTCAAATCTACTTTGCCACACTTTTTCCAAAGCTGCAACGCACAGGAGAAGCACAGCGGCGCCCCGGCATTTCGGCGAGATCGAACCCTGCCCCAGCCCCCCTCAACCGTCGGAGGAGCATCGTTCCTCCCCCACCCTGAGGGAGATGGAGAGGGAGCGCATCGCCTGCCAGGGATTGGGAACACAGCCGCGACGCCCACCAGCCATGCGGATGCATCCCAGAGTTTCGCGCGCGTCGGCTTTGTCCAAACGCGTTGGGACCACCTCAACCGCGGCTACTCCTGGCTCACCGACGCCCAAGCCCTGGCGTTGGACGGTCATTTCGTCGTGGAGCAGACCGGTCGCGCCGCCGCCGGCTATCCCTTCGGCTTTAACGGCACGGCGGGCGTCTGGCGTCGCGCCTGCATCGAAGACCCTGCCGTCGGCGGTTGGCAGGACGACACCCTCTGCGAGGACCTGGACCTCAGCTATCGCGCCCAGCTTGCGGGCTGGCGCGGTGTCTACCTGTCCGATGTCAGCGTCCCTGCCGAATTGCCTGCCCAGCTGCTCGCCTTCAAACGGCAGCAATTTCGCTGGGCCAAAGGCAGCGTCCAGACCCTGCGCAAGCTGGCTCCGCGCATTCCGTCCGCACCGTGGTCGCTTGCTGCCCGCTGCGCTGCTGCCGGTCATTTGGGCAACTACCTCATCCACCCACTGCTCTTGACCATGCTGCTGCTCTCATTGCCCATGACCCTGTTGGGGGTGGACCCGGCGGCGCCGCTTGCCGCGTTGAGTCTTTTCTCATTCGGCCCGCCACTGCTCTATGCAGTTGCCCAGCGCCGCCTTGCCCCGGCCCACTGGCTCCGGCGCTTTGTCTACTTGCCGCTGCTCATGTTGCTGGGCACAGGCCTCTGCCTCAACAACAGCATCGCCGTTGCCCAAGCCCTCCTGGGGCGTGGAGGACCGTTCCTCCGCACCCCCAAGTTCGACCTGCAACTGCCTGCCGACCGCTGGCAGCTGAGCGCCTATCGCCTTCCCCTACCGCGGCTTGTGCTGGGCGAGGCCGCGCTGGCGCTCTACGCGGTGCTCTGCGTCGCCGCCGCCGCGCTCATGCACCACTGGGCCGCCGTGCCCTTTTTGTCCATTTATGTCGCCGGCTTCGCTCTTATGGTCGCCGTTCAGGTCAACCAGGCCTGGCAGGCACGCCGCGCCGTCCGGCGCTACCATCCCCCGCTGGGCCTGGAAGCCAGGGCAGAGCAACTGCACAACCGGCTGCGTACTTGACACAATGCTGTCGTCTCCTTGTAAGTCCCTGGTTGATTTTGTCAATGTCTTGCCGCGCGTTACAATGGCGCCAGAGCTAGACAACCGAAACCACCGCTCCGGCAGCGGTCTTGCTTATCAAATCTTGCGATTGAGGACAGGTCGGCATGAGCAATAACATCACCGGCACTACGTGGAATGAAGACCCCAAAGACATCATCGTCTTGGTCAACCGTTCGCCGCGCAATTACATCTTGGACCTGCCCAGCGGTCGCGTGCGGCTGGACGCCGGGCGGCGTATGCGGACCCTGCGCTCCATCATGAAAATCCGCCAAGTCAAAGACCTGATTGACCGCGGCGACCTGATGGTCGAACAATAACCGGTCGGGACCACCGTACGCGGCGCCGGTCCCTTGATGACGCCCGGGCCGCCCCGGCCCGGCCTATTTACCTATGGCCAAATTGCTGCTCGTTGATGGTCACTCGCAAGCCTATCGCGCCTACTTCGGGGTCAAGACCCCGCTTTCGACGCGCAGCGGCGAGCCGACCGCCGCGGTCTACGGTTTCGTGCGCAAGTTTATCAGCTTGCTCAAGGAACTCCAGCCCGACTACGCGGCGGTTGCCTTCGACAGCGGCGACACCTGGCGCCACAGCGAATTTGCCGATTACAAAGCCACGCGTGACGCCATGCCCGATGAGATGCGCACCCAGATGCAGCGCATCGAACAATTCCTCCATGCGTTCAACATCCCGGTCATCACCTACCCCGACTACGAAGCCGACGACATCCTCGGCACGTTGGCGCGCCAAGCCGCGCAAGCAGGGCTGGAGGTCTATATTCTCACCGGCGACCGGGACATGTTCCAACTCATTGACGAGCGGGTTCGCATCCTCTATACCAAAGGCGGTCCCAACCCGGAGACGGTCGTCTACGGCTTGGCAGAGCTACAGGAGCGCTATGGTCTGCGCCCCGACCAATTCGTTGATCTTAAAGCCCTCACCGGCGACAGCTCCGACAACATCCCCGGCGTCACCGGCGTCGGCGAGCAGACCGCCATCAAGTTTCTCACCAAATACGGCTCGATTGACGGTCTTTACGCCCACCTGGACGAGATCAGCGGGCCGAAAACCCGCAAAAACCTGGAGGAAGCACGGGAGATCGTCCAGCGCAATCGGCGCTTGATGACCATTGTCACCGACCTGGACATTCGCTTCGACGCCGCTGCCTGCCGCATGCGTGATTTCGACCGCAACGCGTTACTGGCTTTCTTCGAGGAGTTGGAGTTCCGTTCCTTAATCAAGGAAATCTCCCAGTGGGACGGCTTCCATGCCGGGGAAGCGGTCCCCACCGGCGACTCCGCACAAGGGCAGTTGGCGCTCTTCAGCGCCGGCCCAGCAGCCGGCGACGATGCCCCGCCGGCTGTCCCGCCGGATGCGTCCTACTTGACGGTGCAAACCGCCGCTGATCTGGCGCAACTGGTGGCGGCGTTGGAACGCGCCCCGCTCATCAGCTTCGACGTTGAGACCACCAGCCTGGACGCCATGCAGGCCGATCTGGTGGGCTTGGGTATCGGCTGGGACCAGGGGCACGCCGCCTACATTCCGCTCGGACATCACGACGGCCCTCAGCTCCCCTGGGAAGAAGTCTGCGCGCGCCTGCGTCCCATCTTCGCCCGGCCCACGCCCAAAGTCGCGCACAACGCCAAATACGACCTGACCGTCTGCCGTCGCTTCGGGCTGGAAGTCGCCGGTCCCATCCATGACACCATGCTCATGGCGTGGGTCTTGGACCCCGCCACGCGCAGCCACGGTCTCAAGGCGCAAGCTGCCGACCTGCTGGGCTGGCAGATGACCGAACTCGCCGACCTCATCGGCAGCGGGCGCAAACAGATCACCATTGACGCGGTCCCCATCGCGCACGCCGCCGCCTATTGCAGCACCGACGCCGACGCCACTCTGCGCATCTACCCCATCCTGGCAGACAAACTGCGCGCCGCCGGGATGTGGGACCTTTACCACGACCTGGAGCTGCCGCTGGTCCCGGTCCTCACCGACATGGAGATGACGGGCGTCTTGCTGGACATCCCCTTCCTGACCGAGATGTCCCAGCGATTGGCAACGCGCCTCCACGAGTTGGAGCAAGAGCTGTTCAAGTTGGTGGGGCACGAGTTTAACCTGCGCAGCACCCAGCAGCTCAGCCAAGTGCTGTTCGACGAGTTGGGCTTCCCCACCCGCGGCATGAAGCGCACCTCGTCGGGCCATTACAGCACCGCCATCGGCGCGCTGGACCAGCTCGCCGCCCTGCGCGACGAACTCAACGAGCGCCAACAACGTGTCTTGCTCTGCATCGGCGAACAGCGCCAACTGGAAAAACTGCGCAGCACCTACGTCGACGCGCTCCCCACGCTAGTCAACCCCCGGACGGGCCGCGTCCACACCAGCTTTAACCAGGTCGGCGCGGTTACCGGGCGCATGAGCAGCAGCGACCCCAACCTGCAGAACATCCCCATCCGCACCGAACTGGGCCGTGAGATCCGCCGCGCCTTCATTGCACCGCCCGGTTGGCGCTTGCTCTCTGCCGACTACAGCCAGGTGGAGTTGCGCGTGCTGGCGCATGTGGCAGGCGAGCCGGGTCTCATCGCCGCCTTTCGCGCCAACCAGGACATCCACGCCGCTACCGCCGCGCAACTCTTCCATGTCCCGCTGGAGGAGGTCACCCGCGACCAACGCGGTTTGGCCAAAACCATCAACTTCGCCACCATCTACGGCGTCAGCGAATTCGGCCTCAGCAGCCGCACCGAAATGAGCCGCCAGGAAGCGCGTCAATTTCTCGACCAATACTTTGTCACCTATCCGCGCATCCGCGACTACATCGCCGCCACCATCCGCCAAGCGACGCAGCAGGGGTACGTCACCACGCTTCTGGGACGCAAACGCTTCTTCCCGGAGTTACAAAACAGCCGCCTGCCCTACAACCAGCGCCAAGCCATCGAGCGCGCCGCCATCAACGCCCCCATCCAGGGCACAGCCGCCGACATCATGAAACTCGCCATGCAACAGCTGCACCGGCGACTGGCGGCAGAGGGCTTGCAGGCGCGCATGTTGCTCCAGGTCCATGATGAACTGGTGCTGGAGATGCCCGCGGCTGAAACCGCCATAGTCGCCGCGCTGGTGCGCGAGGTGATGGAGAACGCCTATGCCCTGGACGTTCCGCTCAAGGCAGACTTGGAAGTCGGCCCCAACTGGTATGAACTTGAACCCGCCTAACCCGGCGCGCGTGCGGCGCAAGTCGACCTAGATCGCCCCGACATCATGCTCAAAGATTTATTGCAAAGCCTTTTTGCCGACGCCCTGATCGCCGCCCAAACCACAGGGGCCTTACCGGTCTTCGACCTGCCCACCGTCGAGATTCAACGCCCCAAGCAGGCGGAGCACGGCGACTATAGCACCAACATCGCCCTCGTCGCCGCCGCTGCCGTCCGCAAAGCAGGCGGCGCCGCCAACCCGCGCCAGATCGCCCAAGCCGTCATTGACCACCTCCCGAGCGGTGACCTCATCGGCGGTGTCGAGCTTGCTGGCCCAGGCTTCATCAACATCCGCCTTGCCGATGCCTGGCTCCAGCGCCAAGTCCTTGCCATCCTTGCCCAGGATACGGCCTACGGCAACCTCACGCGCGGCGCGGGCCAGTACTGGCAAGTGGAGTATGTCAGCGCCAACCCCACCGGTCCCATCCATTACGGCGGCGCGCGCAACGCCGTCTTGGGCGACACGCTTGCCAACGTGCTTGAAGCTGCCGGTTATCGCGTCCAGCGCGAATACTATGTCAACGATGCGGGCACACAGTTCGAGGCCTTTGTTGCCAGCGTCTACGCTCGCTATGCCGCGCTCTTCGGTCGCGACGTGCCTTTCCCCGAAAACGGCTACCCCGGTGATTACGTCGTGGACTATGCCCGGCGCATCGCCGCCGAGCAGGGCGACGCGCTCTTACACCTGCCCCAAGCCGACGCGCTGGTTCGCCTACGCCCCCTGGCGCGCGCCGTCGTCCTTGCCGACCTAGAGCAGGAACTGAAGCGCATTGGCGTCGAATTCGACGCCTGGTTCAGCGAGCAGAGTCTCTATGACCAAGGACTGGTCCAACAGGCATTGGACTACTTGGACGCGCGCGGCGAACTGGTGCGCCGCGACGGTGCGGTCTGGTTTGCCGCCTCCCGCTATCCCAAAAACGACAAGGATGAAGTGGTCATCCGTTCCAACGGCATGCCCACCTACTTCGCCAGCGACATCGCCTATCACTACGACAAGTTCATCCGCCGCGGCTTCGACCATGTGGTCAATGTTTGGGCCGTGGACCATCAGGGACATGTGCCGCGCATGGCTGCCGTCATGCAGGCTCTGGGCCTCGACCCCCGGCGGCTCACCATCCTGATGTACGACCTGGTCAAGCTTATGCGCAACGGACAAGAGGTCAAGCTCTCCAAGCGCGCCGGCAACCTCATTACCATCAACGACGTAGTGGACGAAGTGGGCGCAGATGCCGTGCGCTTCAACTTGCTCACACGCAGCCCGGAAAGCACCATCGAGTTTGACCTCGACCTCGCCGTCGCCCAAATCAATGAAAACCCGGTCTTTTATGTGCAATACAGTTATGCACGCATCTGCTCCATCTTGGCTCGCGCCGCAACGGAAGGGTTGACCCTGCGCGACGACGGCGCAGTTCCAGTCCACATGTTGACTCATCCGGCGGAGTTGGCGCTCCTGCGCAAGCTGATTGAATTGGAGGAGCAGATCGAGTTGGCGGTGGAGAAGCTCTCGCCCCACAATCTGACCCACTACGCGCTGGAACTGGCGCGCACTTTCAACATCTTTTACCGCGATTGCAAAGTGGTGGACATGGAGCACCCGGAGCTTTCTTCCGCTCGCCTCCACCTAGCCCAAGCCACGCGAATCGTGATTGCAAAAGTTTTGGCGCTGCTTGGCGTGCGCGCCCCGGAATCCATGTAGCGAAACCACCCTAGACCGGACGTTATGGCTACTCCTTACCGCGTACTCGTCAGCGATACCCTGTCCGATGCCGGCCTCAAGCCCCTGCGCAACGCGCCGGGCATCCAGGTGGATGTGCGCACTGATTTGGCGCCGGAGCAATTGCTGGAAATCATCGGCGACTATGACGCCCTCCTGGTGCGCAGCAGCACCCAAGTTACCGCAGCCTTGATCCAGGCCGGCAAGCGGCTGCGCGTGGTCGCGCGCGCCGGGGTCGGTGTGGACAACATTGACGTAGACGCCGCCACCCAAGCCGGTATCATCGTCGTCAATGCGCCCACCGGGAATGTGGTCGCCGCGGCAGAGCACACCATCGCCATGCTCATGGCTCTTGCCCGCCACATCCCCCAAGCCGACGCGCACGTACGCGCCGGGCGCTGGCAGCGCGGGCGCTTCATGGGCGTCGAAGTACGCGACAAAGTCCTGGGCACAGTCGGGCTGGGGCGGGTCGCCCAAGAAGTCGTGCGCCGCGCCCAGGGCCTGGGCATGCGCGTCCTCGCCTACGACCCTTACGTCACCGCCGACTTCGCCACCCAGCGCGGCGTGCGTTTGGTGGACTTGGATACCCTGCTGGTCGAGAGCGACTTCCTCACCGTACATGTCCCGCTCACCAGCCAAACCGTCAATCTCATTGACCGCGCCCAACTCCAGCGCATGAAACCCACGGCGCGCGTCCTCAACGTCGCGCGCGGCGGTGTCATCAACGAAGACGCACTGGTCGCCGCAGTCAACGCCGGGGAGATTGCCGGCGCCGCTCTGGATGTCTTCACCCAAGAGCCGCTGCCGCCCGACAGCCCCTTGCGCACCAACGACAAGATCATCCTCACACCCCACCTGGGTGGCAGCACCCACGAAGCCCAGGAGCAAGTCGCCGAGGATGTCGCGCTCCAAGTCATTGACGTGCTCAACGACCGCCCTGCGCGCTATGCCGTCAACGCGCCCATCATCCCCCCCAACGAGTTGGACTTCCTCGTCCCCTACATTGACCTCTCCGAGCGCATGGGACGTTTCGTGCGTCAGTTGATCGGCGAAAGCGGCATCACGCGCATCGAAGTCACCGCCAACGGCGAGCTGGCCAACTTCGACCTGGCTTACATCAAAGCCGGGGCTATTAAAGGATTGCTCAGCGATCTGCTCACCATTCGCGTCAACCTGGTCAACGCCACCCTATTGGCTGAACGTCGCGGCATTGACCTCATGGAGCGCCGCCTCCACCAGCACGAAGCGCGCTATGAAAATCTGCTCACCCTGACCGTCCGCACCCCCCATGAAACCTGGACGGTACGCGGCAGCGTTATACAAGGAGAACCCTACATTGTCGGCGTCAACGACGCCTGGGTAGACTTTCCCGCGGTCGGTCACCTATTGCTGTCATCGCACCAGGACCGGCCCGGCATCATCGGACGCGTCGGCACCATTCTCGGCCAATCCGACGTCAATATCAGCTTCATGCACGTAGGCCGGCGCGCCCCGCGCACCGACGCCGTCATGGTGTTGGGCACCGACGAGCCGACGCCGCCGGCGCTCTTGGAACAGTTGCTGGCGATTCCGCACATCAACTGGCTCAAGACCGTCACTTTATGAGGTCGCCGCTGCACCACGCGGTGCAGCGGCCCCTGAACCAGATTCGGGAACCATGACCGACCCATCGCAGACTCGACGAACCGAATCACCCTTCCGACCGCTGTGGCAACTGCGCGGCCTCTTGGCGCTGTCACTGTTGTGGTTGATTCCCACCCTGGCTTGCGGGAGTTTTGCCCCCCGTCCCACCCCCACGCCTACCTCACCGCCTGCGCCGCCGGTTGTCGCCCAGGCCCCAAGCACCGGCAACGAAGCCACCACGATTGCCACGCCGCTGCCCCAATTGCCCACCGACACGCCCACCCCGGCGGTCGCGCCCACCGAAACGCCCACCCCCATCCCCGGCACCGCGTTGGTCCCCGGACAACCGGCGCGTATCACCGCGCCCGCCGGACTCAACTATCGCGAGGCGCCCGCTACCAGCGCGCGGCTCATCGGCCAATTCGGCACCGGCATCCTGGTCACCGTCCTGGAAGGCCCGGTGGACAACGACAATTACCGCTGGTGGCGCATTGACGACGGGCAAGGCAACAGCGGCTGGGCCGCCCAGGGTGACGGCACCACCGAGTGGATCAGCCCGCGCATCGGGCAGGCCCAACCTGCCAACCGCCCGCCGCGCGTCGGTGAACGCGTACAGGTCACCATGCCCGCGGGCGGGCAGCTCAGCGTGCGCGCCGCGCCGGGCGTCAACCAGCGCCTCTTGACTCGCGTCAACCCCGGCAGCCAATACACCGTCCTCGCCGGCCCCCAGAGCGCCGACGGCTTCACCTGGTTCCAGATTCGCTCCGACGACGGCTCGGTCGAAGGCTGGGCCGCCGACGGCGACCGCAACGCCCGCTGGCTCAGCCCGCTGGAGTAAATACCCTCTTCACCTTGCTGGAAGCTGTGATCTTCCAGAAAGTGAAGACAGGTGCGTCCCACGCGTTTGGTGAAGTTGAAGCCTGCCCCCGGCCCTTCCCAGGTTGGGGAGGGAGCGCGTTCCTCCCCCAACCCGGGAGAAGTTGGGAGGGAGTGTTTCGCCGGCTAAGAATTTGGGACGCACCCAGTGAAGACAGGCAGAAAAGATATATCACGTGGGGCCTCAGGCTGGACGCG
>CAKZVN010000096.1 GCA_937922105.1 uncultured Litorilinea sp. | reverse complement strand
GCCAGATGAGACCGCTGGGACCCGGTGTATAGGCCAAGACGCCTGCCAACACAGCTAGCCCCGCAGAGCTGATCAGCACGAAGGTCGCATGATTCGGTTGGTTGTCCGCCGTCCAGGCTGCCAGCGCGCTGCCTAGTAACGACAAGGTCAGGAAAAAGAGAATGTCCGGTTGTAAGAGGACATAATGCGCGCCGAGTTCGATGGTCCACCCAAGTAACCATAGACCGCACAGGACGGGGACCATGTGATCGAGTAGGCGCTCGGCGACATCCAGACGGCGGCGCGCATCCGGCAGAAGCCACAAATGGAAGGGATAGATGCCGGCACGAATGAGACCGGCAATGAGCATGAGCGCAATGGTTTCTTGGGGCAGCGCGCCGCCCTGGAGCGGTTGCCCCGGACCGCCGGGTCCGGCAGGGAGCAAGCCGATGAGCAACAGGAGCGCACCGACCAAACTGAGGCCTTTGGCCTGCTGTTGGGGGGCGTTCGGATCGGCAGTTTCGTCGGCGGCTGCGCTGCGCGCCAGCGTGAAGAGGTCCAGCACCACCCACATGAGCATGGCGGTGAGCACGTTGGCGCTGCCCACAAAGAGCAATCCGGCTGCCAGTACACCCAGGTGCACAGCCAACGACGAGGCGACGACATGAGGGTCGCCGCCACCGCGTCGGCTACGATTGAGGTCGAGAAGAATGCCGACGCCGCCGAGCAGCAAAATGATGCCGGAGATGTACCAGTTCCAGCCGTCGCCGACCCAGATGAGGTTGGCGCCGGACTGTAATGGCGGGCGCCAGGGTAGGCTGAAGGTGGGGGCGACCGGTTCGGTGCGCAGGCCGAGGTAAAGCCAGACTGCGACCGCCACAAAAAAAAGCGCCAGCCCGGTCAAGATGCCGGGTTGGCGTACCCAGCGTCCGAGCATGACTTGGACGACGGCTGCCAGGAGCAAGACCAGAGCCGGGCCGACTGGTGAGACAAACAACTGGAGTAGCGTGATCACGACTCGAGATTGTACCACATCGGGCACAGCGGCCCAATCCTACCGGGGTTATTTGCGCTCGCCGGTCAACAATCCGCGGAAGAAGTCGAAAATGGTTTCACGGCTGAGGTCCTTGAACTCTCCGGCGTCCAGCCATTTGCCGTAGCAGACCGGGCAGCTTTCGTACCAGATGTGGGACTGGCGCAGGTCCACCATGGGGATCATGAGGGTGCGGCAGCGCGGGCATTCGGTTTTGCTTTGGCGGTTGTGGTCGCGCCCGACGCCGGGATCGCCGCTATCCACCGCCGCGCTACCGGGGACGGCGCGCAGGCGCTCCAGCTCCAAGCGGTCAAACCAAAGACCGCCGCACGCGTCGCAGCGGTCAATCTCGATGCGGTCTTGGACGACAACTTGCAACGTACCGCTGCACTTTGGGCATTGCACTGGGGCCTCCTCGCGCTTGGCGCGTACTCGACGGCGAGTGATCAGTTCTGCGCTGCATTGTAGCACAGGTTGTGGTCCGCCGGACTACGGGTAGGTGGCGCGCAGTGAAACAAACGGCTGTTCGGCAGGGCGAAAAGCATCGTAAGGCGTGATCAATCGGTATACGCGCCCGATGCTCATCCCCGGTTTGAAGCGTGTGCGTGGTATAATCGCGTGCGTTGACCCATCCCCGACCCAACCCCGTCCGACCCAGAGGAGAGAGTATGGCAATTCTGGACCCCTATTTGACCCATAAGGCGCGGGTATTGGCCCAGCGCCGGGAGTTGTTTGCGGCGGAGCCGGAGGCCGCGCTGGTGCGCTTGCAAGCTAAATCCCATTGCGCGGGGACGACCGGCGTGCGTCCCGTGCGCATGGGCGACTATATCGTGATCTCGGATTCCGCGCCGGGGCTGGCCGGGAACTCGTTAGGCCCGTCGTCGCCAGAGATGCTGCTGGGCGCGCTGGCAAGCTGTTTGGTCCATACCTATCTGCTGCAGGCAACATTGCTGGAAATACCCCTGGACAGCGTGGAGGTGGAGGTGCGCGGCGTGCTGGACATGACGGGCGTGGTGGGGCTGCCGGTGGAAGGCCCGATCCGGCTGGAACAGATCAGCTATACGCCCCGAGTGGTTTCCTCCGCGGACGCCGCGACGGTGACGCATCTGCACGACATGGTGGACCGTACGTGCGCGGTGCTGAACACATTACGCACGCCGGTGGCGGTGGAGCGCATCCTTACCGAGCCGCAGCCAGGGGACTAGAACAGAGAGCCGAGGATGAGCGAACATCTAGCGTCCCATTTCCCACTTGTTGCGCCGGTGCGCCAGCATCTTACGACCGACGCAATTGGGGATGTGCAAGGTCATGTGCGTGCCGGGCTGGCGGCGCTGCCGCTGGAGCAGGCGGTGAAGCCGGGGATGCGCGTGGTGATCGGGCTGGGCAGCCGGGGGATCGCATGGATCCGGGAGGTGGTGGCGCCGTTGGTGGCGGCGGTGCGCGAACTGGGCGCGGAGCCGATCCTGCTGCCTGCCATGGGCAGCCACGGCGGCGGCACGGCAGAGGGACAACGCGATGTCT
>CAKZVN010000095.1 GCA_937922105.1 uncultured Litorilinea sp. | reverse complement strand
GCAGCCGCCCACGCCGCGCCAGGTCAAAGGCGATGCGCGCGTCGTAGCTGTGGGCTTGGATGTCCACGCCGTGGGCAGGCATGGGCGAGACGGCGACCAGGGCATAGCCGCCCGCGGCAAAAGCCACGCTCACCGGCTCCCAGGCCAAAACATCGGTGGGGTACACCATAAACAGGAGGGGGAGGCGCTCGGCACGCACGACCGGCGGCAGATAGAGGCGCAGGGTGGTGACCGGTACAGGCAAGGACGCGCTGTGGAAGGTATAGGCAGTGACCTGGCTGGTTGCGCCCGCGGGGAACGGCGCGGTCGCGGTATAGCGCGCGGTGACGGTAAGCGCGACGTCGTCGGGCAAGGGCCGTGTGGCGTGGGGTGTTAGGGCGATGTCCGGCGCAACGGTCTCGGCTCCGGCGCGCACGGTCACCAAATGGGGGATGCCCAGAAAATCGGTGGGCACGGTTTCGTTGAAGCCCGGCGCGACGGCTGCGGGGACATATTGGCCTGGCGGAACATCGAGGATGGTGTAGCGTCCCTGGGCGTCGGTGACTGCGTGGAAGGGGCGTCCCGTGCGCAGGGCGACGACGACGGTGGCACCGGGGAGCGGCTGCCCGGCGTGAGTGACGCGACCGCTGATGCTCCCGGTGGTGGAGAGCGCGGCGGGATGGGGAGACGGGGTGAGCGTGCCTAAACTGCGCGCCAGCAGATAGCCCAGCACTTCCACCTGGGGCGGGGCCGCGCACGCGGTCAAGACGAGGAGCAAGAGGAGCGCGCCGGAGACGCGCCGGAGCCATACACGCATAGGAACGTCGAACCTTCAGCTAGGGGCGATTCGTCGTGGATCCTTGCCCGGTGCAAGCGCCTGCCAGGTGATGGAGTTTGAGCAACTACCTGGCTCGTTTTGTCTGCGCCCTCCGGACCGTAAACTTTAAGTCCCCTGATCGCCGCAGACCACGCGAGTATCGGCTGCATCATACCACGCGACGGGTGCTTTGGCTGTGTTGTTGTTTTGTGGAACCCCGCAAAGGTTTGCCCCGCCAATGGCGTGGGCGTATAATCCAACGCACTTTCGATTCACCCAGTGGGGGATATAATAGACGAAATGAGTGCAGGTTACTATCGGTTTCCGACTATCCACGGGGAGACGGTGGTGTTCGTCTCCGAAGATGATTTGTGGAGTGTGCCCGCGAACGGTGGCGTGGCGCGACGGCTCACCAGCAACCTGGGCGAGGTGAGCTATCCCATGCTTTCGCCGGACGGCGCGTCCCTGGCTTTTGTGGGCAGCGAGGAGGGAGCGGGCGAGGTCTATGTCATGGATGCGGCGGGCGGCCCGGCGCGCCGCTTGACCTATCTCAGCAGCAATTGTCGTGTGGTGGGTTGGACGCCGGACGGCGCGTCGATCATTTTCACCAGCAACTATGCCCAACCGGTCGTGCGCGAGATGGCGCTCTTTACCGTTGCGGCGGACAGCACCAACGGCGAGGTCACGGCGCTGCCCTATGGTCCGGCGCGCGCAATCAGCTATGGGCCGGGCGGCGCGCGGGTGTTGGGGCGCAACACGGGCGACCCGGCGCGCTGGAAGCGCTATCGAGGGGGCACGGCGGGCCATCTATGGATTGACCGCAACGGCGACGGCGCGTTCGAGCGGTTTTTGGCCAATCTGGCAGGCAACATTGCGTCGCCCATGTGGTTGATGTTGCCCGATGCAGCGCAGGGACGCATCTTTTTTGTCAGCGATCATGAAGGTGTGGGCAATCTCTATAGCTGCACGCCCGCGGGTGACGACCTCCGCCGCCACACCGACCATGAAGCCTACTATGTGCGCAACCCCAGCAGCGACGGCAAACGCATTGTCTATCATGTGGGCGCGGACCTCTATGTCTATGACCCGAGCACGGACAGTGAACAGCGTATTGATGTGATTTATGGCAGCCCGCGCGTCCAGCGGAACCGCAAATTTGTCGAGGCTGTGGAGTATCTGGACGGCTACCAACTGCATCCCCTGGGCAAGAGTTTGGCGATCACCACGCGCGGCAAGGCCTATACCTTTTTCAACCATGAAGGGCCGGTGCTGCAATACGGCAAGCGCGACGGCGTGCGCTATCGCAAGCCCACGTGGTTGGAGGACGGGCGTCGCTTGGTGTTGATCAGCGATGAGCCGGGCGAGGAAACGATTGAGATTTATGACGGGCATCCGACGCATCCGCCGAAGCGGCTGGAGGGTCTGGACATCGGTCATGTGTTGGCCTGTAAAGCGTCGCCGGTGGCGCCTATGGTGGCGCTGACCAACCACCGCCACGAACTGCTTCTGGTGGATGTGGACCGCAGCACGCTACTCGTGGTGGACCGCAGCGACTATCGCTGGATTGAGGGCTTCGATTGGTCACCGGACGGGCGCTGGTTGGCCTATGCCTTCTCCGCCACGTCGCGCACCACCGAGTTGCGCCTTTACCAGTTGCCGGAAGCGAGCGACGATCCTGCGCCGACGAGCGAACCGGCGCCGGCGAGCGGCTTGCTCCCCATCACGACCCTGGGCGCGCGCCATGTCATCACCCGCCCGGTGTTGCATGATGTGCAGCCGTCCTTTGATCCCGACGGCAAGTATCTCTATTTCCTGAGCTACCGCGAGTTCAACCCGGTCTATGACGGGCTGCACTTCGACCTGAGCTTTCCCTGGGGGATGCGCCCCTATTTGATTACCTTGCAGAGCGATCTGCCCAACCCCTTTATCCCTGTGCCGGACTTTGAGGATGAGGAGAACGAGGACGAGGAGGACGGCGGGACAGGAGACGGAGACGCAGCGCCCCAGGAAATCGGCGGCGACGAGAACGCTGAAGAGGAGGGCGACGGCGAAGAGGACGACTCTCCCGGCGATGACGACGATGATGAAACCGGGGATGACGACGACGATCAGGGCGATGAGGATGATGTGGATGCCCTGAGCGCGATTGCGTTCGGCGCGCGTGCAGGCAGCGACCGCAAGAAGCGCAAAGATCAAAAGGCACGCAAGCGCGACGGCAAGGGCGACGACAAGGAGGAGGTCGCGCCCATCCGCATTGATCTGGAGGGCATTCAGCAGCGCCTGATCCCGTTCCCGGTGATGGATGGGCGCTATGGGCAGATCATGGGAATTCGCAACAAGGCGATTTTCACGGTCTTTCCCATTCAGGGACAGTTGGACGGCGGCACGGAACGCGATGAGGGAAACGAGGCAGGCTCGCTGCGCGTTTATGATTTTAAGGAGTATAAGACCGAGACGCTTGCCGAGAATGTCGCGGCCTTTGACCTCTCCGCCAATCGCAAGAAATTGGTCTATACGAACGCGCGCGGCTATTTGCGCGTCATCAACGCGGGCGAGAAGCCACCCCAGGGCGGGGGCGGCCCGCGCAAAACCGGCTGGATTGACTTGGACCGCGTCAAGGTCTCGGTGGACCCGCAAAGCGAATGGGAGCAGATGTTCCGCGAGGCGTGGCGTCTGCAACGCGATCATTTCTGGACCGAGGATATGTCCGAAGTGGACTGGCAGACAGTCTATGCCCGCTACTTCCCGTTGATCCGTCGCGTCAGCACGCGCGGGGAATTCAGCGATCTGCTGTGGGAGATGCAGGGTGAATTGGGAACCAGCCACGCCTATGAGTTCGGCGGCGACTATCGTCCGCGGCCCCATTATGGGCAAGGCTTCTTGGGCGCGGAACTGCGTTGGGACGCGGCTGCGGGCGGCTATCGCATCGGGGAACTGGTGCTGGGCGATCCGTGGGATAGCGAGACCAATTCGCCGCTGGCAGCGCCGGGGATAGATGCCAAACCGGGCGATGTGATCATTGCCATCAACGGTCAACCGCTGGACGAGCGCACCGGCCCGGCCCAACTCTTGGTCAACCAAGCCGGTCGCGAGGTGCTCCTGACGCTGGCGCCGCGCCCCAATGGAAACGCCCCCGCCGCCGAGGGCCGAGCCGCGCCTACCACCGATACCGCCCCACCCACCGATGTGGCGGAGTTGGACCCACGCTACGGGTGGTTTACGGTCAAGACCATTCGCTCCG
>CAKZVN010000094.1 GCA_937922105.1 uncultured Litorilinea sp. | reverse complement strand
CGACGTGTTGATAGAGGAACAGCGCCGTATCTTTCAGCGTGCCCTCAGTTAGCTTGGATGCATAGACCAGTTGCACGCTGGGAAAGAGTACGCCCAGACTCACCACCATCACCGCGCCGCCGACTGCGGCTTGGACTAGCCGGTAACGACCCAACTGGCGCACAATATCGGCTAACGTGCCGATACCCGCCATCATTAAGAAAGGCGCCGGGATCACCATCTGGCGCGAGAAGAATTGGTAGCGCCCGACGATGTCCAGTATGAGTACACCGGCAACGGTCGAAATCGCCAGCAGCAACGGCAGCGTGAGTCGCGCGCGGCGCTTAGAAAACCATAGCCACAACAACCCGGCGGCCGCGCAGATCCACACGGCATTGGCCCACCACCGCACCGCTTGCGCGTCCCAGCCCAGATAGGTTAACGGCGCAGCCGCGGGGACAAACGGGCTGATCACCAAACGGGGGATGGTGGTGGGCAACTCCCAGCGGACGGCTGCCATGTTGATGGAGCGATCCGCCACCACCACATTGTCGTAGTAGACCCAGGGCGCAAAGGCCAAACCGGCCAAGCCGGCGACTATCACAAAACGCCAGAACTGGTCGCGTCGATAAAGCACGATCCAGACAAACAGGGCCAGGGTGACAAACAGCAGATAATAGTGGGCATAGAGCGAGACGGCCAAGACCAACCCAAACCCGGCCCACGCCCACCATGTCGAGCGCTGAATCGCACGCCAGAACATGACCACCGTGATGAGCGCGGCAAACGTCCCCAGGCTGTAGAAGCGGAGTTCCTGGCTGTAGCGGATGTGCATGGGGCTGATGGCTAAGACAAAAGCCACCACCAGCGCCGTTGTCCGACCAAACCAGTGACGACTCAGCCAATAGACGGCGACCACCGCCAACACCCCCCATAACACCGCCGGCAGACGCAAGATGCCCTCGTCTATCCCAGCGTACAACATATAGTGGGTGATAAGATAGTCCAGCGGGGTTGCGCCAGCGTGGGGGGCGGCGCCCAAGATGGCATTCCACCAAGACCTCTGCCCAGCCTGGAGTTGGCCGATCTCGTCGAACCAGAACTCCGCTTTCCCCAGCGTGTAGAAGCGTAGTACAGTCGCCAGTGCGAGAATCGCACCCAGCAAAGTGCGCTCAATGATGTGCAAAGTTCGTTCGGAAGTCATACAGCTATACCATTCTCAAGGCCCATCGGGGGCGAACCATACAACCGACTACAGGCCTACGCCTTGGGCGCAAGCGGGGAGGAGACCGCCGCCTCGACCGGTTTGCCCGGCCTGGCGGTCGGCTTGCCGATGCGTCCCGACGGCGCAAACGCAGTGGTGACCAAACCCAACGCCGCGGCAATGAACGCAATCACAAAGACACCGTTGACCGCGCCCGCCATGGCTTCACGCAGCGGGCCGATCAGCGCTGCGCCGGCATCCGCCGGCTCCATCAAACTATTGAGCGAAACCCCAGCCGGGTCCAGGCCCCGCGCCGTCAACCCCGCGGCCAAGCTCACCGTCAAGTAGACGCCCATGACCGCAACCCCCAACGTCCCGCCCATGCTACGGCTGAATTGCAACGTGGAGGTGGCGGTGCCCAGTTGTTGGCGCGGGACGCTGCTCTGCACCGCGATCAGGAACGCGGGAATTGACAAGCCCATGCCGATGCCCATCATGGAAAGATAGGCCATGATCTCAACGCGCGACGCGTGCGCGCCCAACAGCGCCAACAACAGCGCGCCCAGTGTCAACGAACTCATCCCTGCCAACGCCACAGTGCGATAGCCCATGCGCAACAAGAGCCGCCCTCCAACCACCGACGCCACCACCCACCCCAACATCATAGGGGTCAGCGTCGTCCCCGCCTCGGTGGCGCTGGTCCCTTGCACGGACTGGATAAAGAGCGGCACATAGGAAAGACTGCCGAACATCGCCGCACCCGCGGTTAGACCATGCAACGTCCCGGTGGCAAAGAGCCGGTCACGGAAAAGCGCCAGGGGCAACACCGGATTGGCGCTGCGCCGCTCCACCACATAGAGCACAGCCAAGATCGCCAGGGCGACCGCTACCAACACCATCCCCTGCGTACTGCCCAGGTCGTTGAGACCCAGGAGCAGCACCACCACCCCCACCATGAGTAGGATGGCTCCCCAATAGTCCACCTCAACACCTGCCTGCCGCGCCAAGTCGTCACGCAGGCCGAACCAGACCAGGCCCAAGGCCAAAAAACCCGGCGGCACGTTGACGTAGAAGACCCAGGGCCATGAGGCCTGGTCTACCAAGAAGCCGCCCAGCAGCGGCCCGATGATGGACGAGACGCCCCACACCCCGGCGAAAAAGCCCTGCATCCGCGCGCGCTGCTCAAAACTGAAGATGTCGCCGATGATGATAAACGCTAGCGGCAAGACCCCGCCCGCGCCGATGCCTTGCAGCGCGCGAAAGAAGACCAACTGCTCCATGCTCGTCGCCAAGCCGCACAGCGCCGACCCGCCGATAAAGAGCGCCATGGCCGCCCCATAGACGGGCCGCCTGCCATACAAATCCGACAGCTTGCCATAGACCGGCACCACGCAGGTCGAGGTGAGCATATAAGCGGAAAAGGCCCAACTGTAGATGGAGAGACCGCCCAGTTCGGTGACGATGGTGGGCATGGCGGTGGCGATCACCGTCGCCTCCATGGAAGCCATGAAGAGACTCATCATGATCCCGGCGACGATCACCACCGTGCGTCCGCGGGAGTAAGTGGGCCGGTCTGCGCTTGCTTGGTGCACAAGGGGAGTCCTTACGGTAGATTCATCCGCGACAGTTAGGTTGTCTACGGCAACAAGGTAAAGGCAAGACAGTGACGCGGCGTAACCATCTGGAAATGCCGTTGACCATGTGCCCATTGTACTGCAAAATGTGCGATTCCGCGCATCCCGAGTTCGCCCGATCGCTCGTCGCAACGCGCAGTGACAGCGCAGCCGCCGCTCTCCTTATGCACAGCGTGGAAAATCGCCCCGATCCACCTATCGCTCGCCCGGTGCTCGAGGAACTCGGCTGCGTCGCCGGCGCGTGGGTCCAAAAAGAGGAAGGAACGACCGTCCGTACACCCTAGACAAACAGCAAAGCAATCCCGGCAATTGCCACCGCAGTGCCCAACACTGCACGCAGTGTGACCCGCTCGCCGAAGACAACGTAGCCGATGGGGATAAGCATGATGGACGTAGTGTGCGATGCCCAGGATGATGTTGGCGGGCAAGGCTTGGCCCAGAAAGAACCACGCCAAGAGCGCGCCGCCGATCGGCGCAAACGATGCCACCAGCATGGTCAGCCGCGGGCCGATCGGCTGATAGGCTTTGAGCATGAAAAAATTGGAGATGACGAACGCCAGGATGCCCGAAATGCCCAAGACTGCCCAGCGCTGGGGGGAAGCGCCTACCGGCAACCAGACCCCCTGGGTCACCCGGTGCACGCCCAGCAACAGCACGCCGGAGACCGGCAAGCTCAGGGCAATCGAGGTAACTGCGGTCAGTTTGCGCCCGGCAAGGGTGTAACAGACCGACGTAATGCTAAAACTGAGAGCCACCAAGAGCGCCGAGGTTTGACCGATCACGGCATCCACGCCATACCCCTGCCCAGTTTGATGTCTCCGCAACGTTCCCCGTAGCGGCCTGATGCGGTTAGAACACGGTCAGATAGCGGTCCAACTCCCACTGGGTAACCTGGATGCGGTATTCGTTCCATTCCTGGGTCTTGGCTGCGGTGTAACGTTCATAGACATGCTGGCCCAACGCGTTCTGGATTACCTCATCCTGGTGCA
>CAKZVN010000093.1 GCA_937922105.1 uncultured Litorilinea sp. | reverse complement strand
CCGGACGCAGCACCGTCACGCCGGGCAGCGCATCCAGCCGCCGCGCCAACTCCTGGGCGCAGGCATTGGCGTGACGCGCATGGCGCAACCATGCGCCGTCTTCCAGCATGCCCACCCAGGGCGCGCTCAAGTACCGCTGTTTGGAGGCCAATTGTCCAGCCTGTTTGATGCGATAGTCGAAGCCGGGGACCAACTCCGGGTTGAAAATCAGGATTGCCTCGCCCGCGGGCATACCCTGCTTGGTCCCACCGAAGCAGAGAATATCCACCCCGGCGCGCCAGGTCAACTCCGCCGGCGCGACGCCCAACTCGGCGACGGCGTTGGCAAAGCGCGCGCCGTCCATATGGACAGTCGCGCCGGCAGCATGGGCCAAGTCGCAGAGGGCGCGAATTTCCTGCGCGTCATAGAGACCGCCCAGTTCGGTGGTCTGGGTGATGGAGACCGCGCTCACCGGCGAATGGTGGACAAAGCGCGGCTGGTGGAGCAGGCGCGCGGCGGCGTCCAGGTCGAGCTTGGCGCGTGGACCGTCCACCAAGCGCAGCTTTAACCCCTGGGCAAAGAATTCCGGCGCGTTGCATTCATCGGTTTCCACATGGGAAAAGCGATGCGCGATGACGCTGGTATAGGGCTTGCGCATGGCGGCGAGGGCCAGCGCGTTGGCTGCGGTGCCGGCAAAGACAAAATAGACCGCGCAGTCGGTCTCAAAGAGGTCGCGCAGCAGGCGAACGGCGTGGGCCGTGGTGGGGTCGTTGCCGTAAGGGGGCGCGCTGCGCGCCAGTTCCTCAATCAGCCATGTTTGGGCTTCCGGGCAGACGCCCGCCACATTATCGCTGGCAAAGTCTACTCGCAGCGCCGGTGCAGCCGTCTGGTCCATTAGGTTCCCTCTCTTTGCTGTGATTCTCGCGGTATAGGCTTCCATGTATTTCGTCCTAGCGTACCACCGGGGACGCTGCGCGGGCAAAGCGCCCGTCCGTTGTCGAGATGAGCGTGACAAGGTCGGCTTGTCACCACCTTTGCGAAAGAAACCCCTTCCACAACTTCATTTGACAAGGGCCGCCGGCGTGATTTACACTCGTGATTGGCGCCCATTCTCTCCCATCATACAGCTTGGCGCCGCGTCCATAGCGTAGTAGTAGACTCCCTCCGGTAGGTATGTTCCTGCCGGTTCTTGCTGTGGATGACCAGTGTTGTTGTCTCTGTGTTTGTCCGCCCTAGCCTTAGCCGGGTCAATACGGTCTGCGCTCGACTGCGCACAACAGTTGCTCGAAGTTCGTAGGTTGCCTGCGACCGGCTGCGGCCTGCCGTCCCTCTGGTTGTAACCGCCGTTGTGACCGATCCGTCCGGCATTTGCCGGTCAACGCCATGCCAATCGAAGAAGACCAACCGAAGAAAGGGAAGCTGAGGATGAATCGTGCATTCTGGTCCGCATCACTGCTCTTGATCCTTGTCTTGCTGGTAGCTGCGTGCGCCGCGCCTGTGGCGCCCGCGCCGGCTGCCGCGCCCGTGATGGAAGAACGCCCGGTGGTGGTGGAAGTCGCCGATGTGGGCGCCGACTGGTTTATGACCGCGGCGGAACCCAACCCCAAGCGCGGCGGGATTTTGCGCACCGCCTGGGGCGCCAACCCCACCCACTTCGACATTCATCAGGGCGGCGGCTGCGCCGGCTGTGGGATGATGTATGATGGCCTGATCATGTGGAACGTCGCCGACGGCTATCGCACCATTGTGCCTGCGTTGGCTGTCTCGTGGGAAGTTTCCGAAGATCAGACTGTCTACACCTTCACGCTGCGCGAGGGCGTCACCTTCCACGACGGCACGCCGTTCAGCGCCGACGACGTCGTCGCCACCTTCGAGCGCATTGTCAACCCGCCCGCCAATGTCTCCATCGGCGGCTTGCGCGAAGAACTGGCGATGGTGGAATCCGTCAGCGCGCCTGATCCGTCCACGGTGGTTTTCACGCTCAAGCGCCCCACGCCCTTCTTCTTGGAGATTTTGGCCGGCGACAACGCCATCATCTACTCCAAGGCGACGCTGGAAGCCAACGACTATGACCTGCGCGGGGTCACCGTGCCGCCGGGCACCGGCCCCTTCAAGTTCGTCGAGTTTATTCCCGGCGAGCGCGTGGTCTTGACCGCCAATCGCGAGTATTGGAACCCCAATCTGCCCTACCTGGATGGCATCGAGCTGTTGCATGTGCCCGCGTGGGCCGACCGTGGCACTGCCGTGTTGACCGGGCAGGCCGACCTGTCGTTCAACGTCTCGGTGGACACTTGGGAAGAGGGCGCAACCCGCGCCGAGTTGGGCACGGCGCGCGCGCCTTGTCTCAACTCCCACATGATTGCGATCAACAACACCAAGCCGCCCTTTGACGACCCGCGCGTGCGCCGCGCCATCCACCTGGCAGTGGATCGCCAAGCGCTGATTGACGCCTTCACGCCGGTCTGGGAGCCGGCCTTCGTCACACGCTGGCTGCCGCGCGCCACGCCCTTTGCCACCCCGCCCGATGTGTTGCTGACCCTGCCCGGCTATCGCCCGGACAAGACTGAGGACATCGCCGAGGCCAGGCGCTTGCTCGCCGAGGCTGGCTATCCCGACGGCTTTGAGACCACCTTCACCGCATGGACGGAAGCGGCTTCGTCGGAAGTCGCGGTGCCTGCCTTTGCCGAGTTGCTGCGCACCAGTCTCAACATTCGCGGCACCGTGAATGTCGTCGAGCGCGCCCGCACCACCGACATCCTGCGCAGTGGTGAGTTCGACCTCTTCAAGGCCGATGTCTACGCCACCTCCATCCTGGACCCGTATCCGTTCTGGAACAGCTATTTGCGCACCGGCGCCTCGCAGAATTGGTCGCGCTACAGCAATCCCGAATTCGATGCGCTCTTGGATGAACTGGCAGTCGAGATCGATCCCCAAGCGCGCCAGGAGTTGGTCAATCGGGCCCTCGACATGCTGGACGAAAACCCGCCCTTCTTCCTGATCGGCTTCTGCGCCCACTCGGCGATGTGGAACAAAGCCGTCAAGGGCTTGGCTATGGAAGAGCGCCAGTGGTCCAAGTTCGGGCGCTTTGAGACAGCCTGGCTCGACCGCTAAGCCGGTTGCTGTGGGTTGACCCAAGCAGGAGCGACGCTGATCCGGCGTCGCTCCTGCCTCCGTTCTATCGCATTTACCTGCCGGGCCGGTCATCAGCGCCGGTGACGGCACTGGAACAGGAACCCGCCGCCCTATGGCCCAATACCTTTTGCGGCGTCTTGCCTTGGCCGCGGTCACCATCTTCGGCATCACCATCGTCATCTTCTTGGCTATGCGCGTCTTGCCGGGCGACCCGCTCGCCATGATCTATGGCGAGGGGCAGGGCATCTATGTCTTGACCGAAGAGGAGTTAGCTGCCGCGCGCGCCAGTCTCGGCTTGGACCGTCCCCTTCACATGCAATACCTAAGTTGGATGGCGGATGTCTTCCGCGGGGAGTTGGGTTATTCTTTCTGGGTGGATGTGCCCATCCGCGACACCATCCTGCGCCGCGGCCCCATTACCGCGCAGATTGCCCTGCTCTCCATTCTGCTGGCATGGGTGATCGGCGTACCTGTGGGGATCATCAGCGCCCTGTGGCGCGAATCGCTCTTGGATTATGTATTGCGCGTCTTTGTCACGCTTTTCATGGCGATCCCCAGTTTTTGGCTGGGTTTGACCATGATCTTGGTCTTGGTGTTGGCGTTTAATTGGCGCCCCTCCATCACCATCGTACAATTTTGGGAAAATCCGC
>CAKZVN010000092.1 GCA_937922105.1 uncultured Litorilinea sp. | reverse complement strand
AAAGGTATCACCAGCGGCTATCTCCCCCTGGGCGGCATCCAAATCTCCGATGCCATCCGCGAAGTGATCATGAGCGCGCCGCCCAGCGAACGGTGGATGCATGCCTTCACCTACTCCGGTCACCCCACCTGCACCGCGGTGGGCCTCAAGAATCTGGAGTTGTTGCAACAAATGAACCTCGCGGCCAACGCCGCGGTCATGGGACGCCGTCTGCTCGACGGCCTGCAAGGCCTCGCCGCCGAGTTCGACATAATCGGCGACGCGCGCGGGCTTGGGCTAATGGCAGCCATCGAATTCGCCGACCCACAGACCAAAGCGCCTGCCCAAATCGGCGAAAAGGTGCGCAAGGCCTGCTTGGAGCGCGGCCTCTTCACCCGCCTCATCGGCAGCGATATCCTCGCTTTTGCGCCGCCGCTCATCATCACCGCCGAGGAGATTGACCTGATTCTCCAGATCGTCGGCGAATCGTTGGCTGAAGTCGCCGGCTAGGAAACACATCCATGACCGCGCAGCAGGACGACCAATCCATTCCCATCCTGGAATTCGATGGCGAGAGGGAAGCCATCCTCGAACCGAGCAAGTTGATCCAGCCTTTGCCCGACATGCCCGCCTGCGCGGTCATCACCTTTTTTCAAGATGTCATTGACCATTTCGTCGCGCAAGGACTGGCGCGGGAGATTCACGCCCTGCGCAGCGAGATGGGACGGCATCCCATCTACCTCCACGAAGTCCAGGGGCAACCGGTCGCCCTCTTCCATCCCGGCGTGGGCGCGCCGCTGGCAGCCGGTCTGTTGGAAGAGACCATCGCGTTGGGCTGCCGCCGCTTTGTAGCCTGTGGCGGCGCGGGGGTGCTGGACCGCACCATGCCCATGGGTCGGTTGGTGGTGCCCACCGCCGCCGTGCGCGACGAGGGCACCTCCTATCACTACCTGCCGCCCACCCGCGCCGCGACGCCATCCCCCCAAGCCTATGCCGCCATCCTCGCCACCTTGCAGCGGCGCAACATCGCCTACCTCACCGGCAAGACCTGGACCACTGACGCTTTCTATCGTGAGACACGCACGCGCATGGCTGCGCGCCGCGCCGCCGGCTGCCTCACCGTAGAAATGGAGGCAGCCGCCCTCTTTGCCGTTGCCGAATTTCGTGGTGTGCACCTCGGACAGATTCTCTATTGCGGCGACAACCTGGACGGTGACGAGTGGGACAGCCGCGCCTGGCACAAAAATTGGGGCGTGCGTGAAATCTTGGTGGAGCTTGCCGCCGAGGCCTGTCTAGCCATCCCGGCTACGCACACCTCATCGCCGGACCGAGCAAGCTAAACTCAGTTGCGAGAAATGAGTATGAACCCAACCTTAGCCGCGCGCCTACCAAATTTCTTTCTCTTGGGCGCCATGAAGTCGGGGACAACTTCTCTGGCAGCCTATCTGGCCCAGCACCCACAAATCTATATCTCCAAGCCGAAAGAACCCCATTTTTTCTCCAGCGACTATTACAGCATCGGCATTGAGGCCTATGCGCGCCGGCACTTTGCCGGGGCCGAGCGCTACCCCGCGCGCGGCGATGCCACCGCCACCACCTTTCACCAGCATCGTAAAGTCATCCCGCGGCTGCGCGAGCACTACGGCAACTCTCCACTCAAGTTCATCATCCTCTTCCGCGAACCGGCCGCGCGGGATTGGTCACACTGGCTGCATTCCCACAGCGCCAACGCGTTTCGGCACTCTTTCGAGGATCATGTTGCCCAGACAACTGCCATGCGCGGCTTAGACGAATCCGACAGGTCTCCCATCAGCAACTACGCCTCCCACGTGCGCGCCTGGTTGGCCGAATATCCGCGGCAACAGTTCTACTTTTTGCTGACCGAAGACCTGCAAGACCCTACCGGCAAGTTCTTGCGCCCCATCTTCGAGTTTCTGGGCGTCAATCCTGAGGTCACGGTAGACACCTCAGTCCGCCACAACCCGGCTGCGCGACCGCGCAGCATTGCGCTGGCTAACTTCATCCAACAACCGCCGTCCTTTATCTCTTGGTTCGCCCGACGACTCATCCCCAGCCGGGTACAGCGCAACAAAATCCGCCGGTTCTTGCGCGCAAAGCTGCGCACGCCCTACACAACCCCGCCGTCCATACCGCCGCAAATGGCTGCCGTACTACGCAGCTACTACCACGACGAGATCATCGCCCTATCCCAAATTATCGAACGCGATCTCTCCCACTGGCTGGCGCCGCCTGATGCAACCGCTCCCAAACAAAACCCGTGATGGGTCATTTGTGCACCATCACGGGTTTTGTTTGGGAATGGACAGCCCGCCTTTGGCGAAAGCTGCCGCCACATGATAGAGTTAGGAGAGAAGTGCGGCCTACCAGTTGGTCAAGGACCCGTCCAGACGGCGCAAATGGGTCAATTCGCGTGCCTGGAACGGGTGTTTCTTAGCCGCTTCCCGATCAAACTCGATACCCAATCCCGGACGCGTCGGCGCAAGAAGATAACCGTCTTCCCATTCCGGCTGCACCGGCACCACATCGGTCAGCATCGTCCCCGGCTTGCGCGGCTGTTCCTGCACGGCTACATTCGGCGTCGCCAGGTTCAATTGCAGACAAGCCGCCGACGATACCGGCCCTAGCGGATTGTGAACCGCCAACTTGATGTAGTGGGTCTCGCACCACCCCGCAATTTTGCGCGCCTCGGTAAAGCCGCCGGCAATGCACAGATCAATGCGGGCATAGTCAATCCACTCCTCCTCGATCAACTGCCGGAACTCCCACTTGGAGCTGAATTGCTCGCCCGCGGCTAGCGGCACATGGGTGCGCGGGCGCAGCGTCTTGAACGAGTCGGGGTTTTCACAGCGCAGCGGGTCCTCAATGAAGAAAGGACGGGTGCTCTCGATCTCGCGACACAACCACAACACGTCGGGCAAGTCCAGCCGAGTATGCACGTCGAAGGTGATCTCGATGTCGTCCCCCACCGCATCGCGCACGGCAAAGAACTGGTCAATGGCAGCCTTCACCGATTGGCGCGGCTCCAGGATTTCGCCGTCGTGGGGCAAGCCCCAGCGCACGAACTTCCAGCCTTCTTCTTTGGTGCGCAGGCAGGACTCCACCAGCGGCTCCAGCGCCAGCGCCTCGCCTGTGTTGTGGGGATAGCAGACTACCTTGTCGCGCACGCGACCGCCGAACAGATCGTAGATGGGCACACCCAGCGCCTTGCCCTTGATGTCCCACAGCGCAATGTCAATCGCTGACATCGCCGACGTCAAAATGCGTTGCGCCGGGAAGAAGCCGCCGCGAAAGAGCAGCTGCCAGATATGCTCGATACGGCCCGGGTCTTGGCCGATCAAGAGCGGCTTGAAATGCTCGATGGCGCCCATCACCGCCAATTCGCGGCCCGTTAGACCGGACTCGCCGACACCGTAGATGCCTTCATCGGTGTCTACCACGACAAAGAGAAAATTGCGGTGACCGCCCCACACCGGGTAGGTCTCGATATTGGTAATTTTCATGGGAGCCTATTCTCGTTCTAGCCGGACCTAGGTCCGTCTGGGCAAGGAGTGGTGGGAAGAAAGGGGTAGCCCGGCGCGTCTGGGCCGGTTTCTCGTATTCTACTCCAACCCGCGTGCCCTGCCAAGCCTATCCCGCTAGCACCGATCCGGCCCCCATGACACCGTCATCATTCATCCGCGTGCACCACTGTGCGCGCGCCACCATCTGCCTAGAGGAGATCGCTGCATGTCCACCCCAGCCCAACCCCGTCCCGAAGACCACGTCAACACCTACTCGCGGCCCACGGACCTCAAGATCACCGATTTGCGCATCGCCAACCTGAGCGGTTTGCCCATGCGCTGCTCCATCATCCGCCTGGAGACCAACCAGGGCCTGGTCGGCTATGGCGAAGTGCGCGACGGCGCCAGCAAGACCTATGCGCTCCTGCTCAAGAGCCGCCTGTTGGGCGAAAATCCCTGCAATGTGGACCAGGTCTTCCGCAAGATTAAGCAATTCGGCTATCACGGGCGCCAAGCCGGCGGCGTCTGCGGCGTGGAGATGGCGCTCATGGACCTGGCAGGCAAGGCCTACGGCGTCCCAGCCTACATGCTGGCAGGCGGCAAGTTCCGCGACAAAATTCTCTGCTACTGCGACACCGACTCCACGCCCGACGGCACGGAGATGGGACGCCGCCTCAAGGCGCGCATGGACATGGGCTTCAAGTTCCTCAAAATGGACGTGGGCATCGGTCTGCTCAAGGGGATCCCCGGCACCTTGATCGCGCCGCCGGGCATGCTTGAATCGCGCAACATCATGCACCCCTTCACCGGCATCCAAATCACCGACAAGGGCATTGCCATTCTCTCGGAGTACGTCAAAGCCGTGCGCGACGTCATCGGCTATGAAATCCCCCTGGCGGTTGACCACTTCGGTCATATCGGCATCGAATCGTGCATCCGCCTGGGCAAGGAACTGGACCAATATACCCTTGCCTGGTACGAGGACATGATCCCCTGGCAATATACCGATCAGTGGGTACGCCTGAGCCAAGCCGTAGATACGCCCACCTGCACCGGTGAGGACATCTACCTCAAGGAAGGCTTTGTGCCACTACTGCAAAACCGCGCGGTCAGCATCATTCATCCCGACCTTGCCAGTTCCGGCGGCATTCTGGAGACCAAGAAGATCGGCGACATGGCCCAGGACTACGGCGTCGCCATGGCGATGCACATGGCTGCGTCGCCCATCTGTGCGCTGGCGAATGTACATTGCGCCGCCGCCACCGAGAACTTCCTGGTCTTGGAAAACCACTCGGTGGACCTGCCGTGGTGGAGCGACCTGGTCACCGGGTTGCCCAGCCCGCTCGTCCAAGACGGCTACATCCAGGTTCCCGAAAAACCGGGGTTGGGCTTCGACGACATCAACGAAGACCTCTTCCGCCAACACATTGACCCCACCGACCCCATGTTCTTCGAGCCGACCGACGCCTGGAACAACGAACGCTCCCACGACCGCCTGTGGAGCTAACATAAAACGCGCAGCAGGGGGCACGTGCCGGTGTGCACGTGCCCCCTTGCCCGCCGCTGCGCAGTCGCCTAGGCGTGTTTCGCGCCGTCCGTTTCCTTCACCCCCACAATCGCCACCACGCCCAACAGCCCCATCCCTGCCACAAACCAAAAGACCGGCGGATAGCCCTCCACCGGGGTGGCGCTGGCTGCCAGCGACGCGGTCAGCACCACGCCGCCCAATGTCGCGCCCAGGATGCTCCCGAAAAAGCGCGCCGTGGAATACAGCCCCGCCGCCGCGCCCGACTGCTCGCTCGTGCGGCACATCATCCATTACAATGCGATGTAACACCGCCAACGACAATCCCGCCGCCATCCCATGCAACACCAGCCCCAAGATGGCAAGCCACAACGGTGCGGTCGGCGGCAAAAAGCCGAAATAGGCCATCACCGCCGACTGGAGCAAGAACCCCACCAGCACCGGCTGCTTGCGACTCCAGCGGTCGGCCAAACTTCCCCCCATGCGCACCGTCACCAAGAGCGCGCCCGCGTGGATGGTGATCATCAACCCCAACGTCGAGCCGTTCAGCCCGAAGACATCGGTCATGTAGAGCGGGATCAAGAACCCCTCGCTGCTCATCAGGACCATGCGGATGCACGCCGCGAAGCTCCCGCGCGTAAAGTTGGGCAAACGAAAGAGAGACAAGGGCACCAGCGGGTTCGTTTGGCGGCGCTCCCACGCCACAAAGCCACCCACAAACGCCACAGTCAGTAGCGCCATGCGCCAGTCCTGCAGCGACTCGACCCCGGTCAAGGAGCGACTGGACAGATAGGCGACCAGGCTCATGATCGCGCCGCACAGCAAGACCATGCCCACCCAGTCGAAATGGCGCAAAAAGCCGGGCTGCGGCTCCGGCGCCAGTTTGGGCACTTGCCAACGCACCACAAACAAGGCAATGACGGCTGCCAACACGGCGGGCAGGAAGCTGGATTGCCAGCCGAACTGGTCAACCAAAAAGCCACCCAAAAATGGTCCCACCATCCCCGTTGCCGGTCCGATGGAACTCCACGTCCCCAGGGCCTTGCCCCGTTCGCTATCCGGGAACAGTTCGGAGATAATGGCGATACAGAGCGGATTCACCCCCGCGGTTCCGATCCCCTGGATCACGCGGCCCACCATCAGCCAAGCGATCGAATCCGCCCAAAAGCACATGAGCGTGCCCACAAAAAACAACAACACGCCGATGGTAAAGAGCCGGCGCTTGCCCAGCCCGTCGCCCAACCGACCGTAGAGCGGCATAAACATCACAAAAGGCAGCGTATACGCGGTGACCAGCCACGCTGCCAAGTCCGGGTCCATGCGAAAATGGTCGCGGATGAAGGGCAACGCCACGCCGAACATGGAAAGATTGAGCACCGTCATGCCCATGGGAACCATCAACCCGATGAGGATGGCACGCAGGTCCCACGGCGGCAAGGGGCCTTGGGCAGGCGCAACCGGGTCCTGCCCGCCCCAGAGCTTGCGAGGCAGCGAGAATAGCGGTTGCCGGACTTTCATGGGTGGCAGGTCCCTTTACATAGCGGCATGCCGGGACGGTAGAGGCCGAAGTCTTGGCGGATGAACGGCAGGCGCCCCCTGCTTGAGGCAAGCCCCCCGACTATAGCACGCGCCGTGCCAACTGCCAAGCCATCGCCACGACATTGCCCGCTCTTTCCGCCCGCATCTCATCGTAGGAGCAAACTATGGACCGCATCCGCAGCCTAGAACTCTTTCCCTTGCGTATCCCGCGCGACACACCCTACCTCGGCCCGCTGGAGGAAGGCATCACCGTCAGCCCGGACGGCTACTTCATCCGCCCCGGTAACCAAACGCTCTACAGCGTCCATGACCATTCGCTGTTGGTGAAGCTCACCACCGAACAGGGCGTCACCGGCTGGGGCGAATCCTTTGCCGTAGTCGCGCCCGGCGTCCCCGCAGCCATCATCGCCGAGCTGATGGCCCCGCTGGTCCTC
>CAKZVN010000091.1 GCA_937922105.1 uncultured Litorilinea sp. | reverse complement strand
GCGATCCCAACTTCCAGAAGGAGGAGGGTGAGGTCCTGCGGGGCAGAGAGATCAAGCCCTACAACGCGTTGGCTTATGACGCAGCGGGCATCAAGCGGCTGGGTGTGTTGCGCATGGATGTGGACAACCTGGGCAAACTCTTTTCCCAGGGCCTGGGCAAGCAGGCGACGCTGTCACGCGTGGCGTCGTTGAGTTTTGCGGTTAGCCTATACTTCGAGGGCTGGGTGGATTATATCGCTCGCACGCCGGAGTTTTGCGATCATCTCTATTGCATCTATTCGGGCGGCGACGATCTGTTCTTTGTGGGCGCGTGGGACAAGGTGGTGACGTTTGGGCAGCGGGTGCGCGCCGATTTCAGCCGCTATGTGGCGGGGCATCCTGGGCTGCATACCAGCGCGGGGATTGCGCTGGCAGGGTCCAAGTATCCGTTGGCGCAGGCGGCGGAGGACGCGGGCGATGCGGAGCAGAAGGCGAAGAAGGCGCGCCACCGCGTGGGCAATCAGATACGCGAAAAGGACGCGGTCTGTTTCCTGGGCGCGGTGCAGCCCTGGGCGCGATTTGGGCTGGACTTGACGACCGAGCGGGACCTAACCACTGCGCACGGGATGATGCGCTTCTTGGTAGGGATGGTGCAGACGGAGACGAGCGCGGCCCCGCGCAGTCTCGTGCGCCAGTTGGTACGCTTGGCGCTGGACTATGAGGAGGCGCTGGAGCGGCGGCGCAAGGAAGGCAGCGACCGCACCCGCACGGGAGAGGCGCAGGCGCTGTGGGGTCCGTGGCTATGGCAGGGGGTTTACCAGTTGGCGCGTATGACCAGCCGGGCCAAGAACCCGGCAGTGAAGCAGGACATCGAGCGCCTGCGCAAGATGTTGGGCAGCGGCGAGAGTGTGGACATGGCGTGGATCGGCCTGGCTGCGCGCTGGGCGGAGTTGGCTCTGCGCCGGCGTGAGCGTAACGACAGTTAGCGTGACATAAGGTGAAGGAGGCTACAGAATGGCAACCAGTGAAGCGACGATTCGCACCATCATCACGGACCCGAATGGGACACAGGTACTGGTGGAAAGAGCGAGAAAACTTGGTGAGTATCTCGGCAGTGGGCGACAAAAGCTGAGTACTAGCCAGATTCGTGCGCTTTTTGGCGAAGTTCGCCAGATTCAGGCACTGTGGAGCATGGGTGACGACCAGCGGCAACTTGCCCGCCGTCGCCTTACGCTTCTAAAGCCCAAGATGAAGTACCGTGCGGAGAAGGAAAAAAGTGACTACGTGCGTAGACTTGTCAACGAATTGGAACCGTGCATTGACCTTGTGGTTAGAGAGCAAGACCCGGCAAAGCAGAAAATCTATTTCCAGCACTTCGTGGAGTATTTCGAGGCGATTTTGGCCTATCACAAGGCCTATGGCGGCAACTGACACCCCCTGGAATGGCGAGAGGAGCATTCGTATGGCAGACGTTAAGAAGATCAAGCTGGAAGCCCGCGTCTTTTTGGAGTTTGAGATCGAGACGCTCACTGGGCTGCATATCGGCGGGTCGGACACCGGGATCGAGATCGGCGGTGTGGATAAGACCGTCATTCGTGACAAGTTGACCAACCGGCCCTATATTCCCGGCTCGTCGCTCAAGGGCAAGATGCGCAGCCTCTTGGAGAAGTATTACGGTTTGCCGCAGAACCGCGTCATCAATCAGAGCCGGATTCACTCGGCGACGCGTGAGGAGTATCCAGACAGTGATGTATGCCAGGTCTTCGGTGTGCCCGGCGAGGATGACTTCGGCACGCCGACGAGACTGGTGGTGCGCGATGTGCATATGAGCAAGGCAGAGGCCGAGCGCATTGAGAAGACGGCACGCGTTGATCTGCCCTACACCGAGGTTAAGACCGAGGTCGCAATTGACCGGGTGACTTCGGCGGCGTCCCCGCGCCAGATGGAGCGGGTCTTGGCGGGCAGTTGCTTCAGCCCGGCGCAGCTGGTCTACAGCATCTACAGCGGAACGGAATGCGATCCGGACAAGGACATTGCGCGCTTGGAGACCGTGGTCACCGGGCTGCAACTGGTGGAGGACGATTATCTGGGCGGGCTGGGGTCGCGCGGGTCGGGGCGGGTGCGCTTCCGGGGGATCTGCGTGCGCCTACGCACCCGCCAAAACTATCTGGCGGCGCCGACGGAATTGGGCAAGTATGCGGATTTGGCGACCTTTTCCGGGGCGCTTGGCGAGATTCAGGACAAGATTCGCGCGGCGCTGGGCACGAATTAATCATGAGGACGAGGGGCCGGGGATGCCATGCCTGACTTGACAGTGTATCGGATGTGCTTTCACAGCGGTCTGCATGTGGGCGGGCCGCGCGATAACCCGGCGGAGAGTATCGGGATGTTGCCCGCGGATACGCTCTTCGCCGCGTTGGTGGATATGTGGCGCCGCACCGGGGGCGACCCTGTCGCCTTTGCTGCGCCTTTTGTCGAGCAGCCGGCGGATGCGCCTTTCCTGCTGACCTCGGCCTTTCCTTTTGCGGGGGACGTGCGCTTCTATCCCATGCCGGTGGACCGGGGCGCGCTCTTCTCGCACGCAACGTTGGAGGACCGGGGCAAGTCGGTGCGGCGCATTGCTTACCTGTCGGAAGGGCTGCTGAAGACGGCGCTCCAGGGCGAGCCGATGGACCGGTGGCTTTTCCCGAAGGATGAGGGGGAGGAGCCGATGACCGGGGTGGCGTTGCAGGGCGGGCGCTATTGGCTGAAGGTGGATGAGATCGCGGGCTTGCCGAAAGATATGCGCCGCGACAAGACGCGCCGCCACGCGTTGGCAGCGCTGGCGGTGGACGCAACGACGCGTACCCCGCGCGTGACGCTGGACCGGCTGTCGTCGGCTTCGCAGATTTATCATGTGGGGCGCACGGTCTTTGCGGAAGGATGCGGCTTGTGGTTCGGCGTGGCATGGCGCGACCCGGCGCGTCCGGTGGCGGGCGACGGGCGCAGCTATGCGGAGGTGGTCCGCTTGCTGTTTGCCATGTTGGCGGATGAGGGCGTGGGCGGCGACCGGACTTCGGGCTATGGTGCGCTGACGTTGACCGTTGAGGAGAAGCCGGTGCGGCTGCCCGACGCGGGTCCGGGGCACACGGCCTGGCTGCTCAGCCGCTATCATCCGGCGCGCGACGAGGAGTATGCTGCGCTCGGGCAGGGCGCGTATACGCTGGTGACGATTGGGGGGCGTTTGCATTCGCCCGACCAAGCGGCACAGCGGCGGCGCAAGTTGGTCATGCTGGCGGAAGGGAGCCGGCTGCCCGCGACGCCTGTGCTGCCGGTGGGGAGCGTTGCCGATGTGCGCCCGCGTTATGAGGCAAGCAAGACCGAGTTCCCGCATCCGGTTTACCGGTACGGGTTGGCGCTGGCGGTGGGGCGCCGGGAGGGAACACATGGCTGATTATCGGCTCTATGATGTGACGGTTTCGACACTCACGCCGCTGCACATCGGCAACGGGCGCGAGTTGTTGAACGAGTATGACTATGTGATCCGTGACAGGCGCACTTGGCGTATCAACGAGAACGCGCTGCTGGATTCACTGGAGGTGAATGACCCAGCGTATGCGGATAAGCTGGCGGAGACGCCGCCGGGCCAGTTGCTCCCCAAGGGACAGTGGGACCCCAAGAGCGAACTGTTTCGCTATGTGATCCAGGGCACGCCGCGCTCTTCGGCGGCGGGCGCGTCCGTGCGCGAGCAGATCAAAGACGCCTATGACCGACCCTACTTGCCGGGCAGCTCGTTGAAGGGCGCGCTGCGCACGGTATTGGCGTGGACGATTTGGGGCGCGCGCAAGCTGAAGCCGGATGCAAGCCGTTTGCAGCGCAGGCGCGAGTGGGCGGCTTCGGAGTTGGAGCGGATGCTCTTCGGACGCTTGCCGAACCACGACTTGCTGCGCGCGCTGCATGTGGGGGACAGCGCGCCGGTCACGTCCGACGCGTTGATGCTTGCGAATGTGCGGGTGCGTAGTCGCGGGGACGCGCAGGGTGCACCGGTGAAGTTGGAAGCGATCAAACCGTACACAACCTTTCAGCTGACGCTGAAAGTAGACACGGTGCTCTTCCGGGAGTGGGCGCGGCGGGCCGAGTTGCCGGCGCAGGGCGAGGAGTGGCTGACGAATCTCCCTGGGCTGGTGCGCGAGTATAGCGCGCAGCGCATCGCGCGGGAACTGGCCTGGTATCGAGAGCGCAATGCGCCGCCGTCTATTGTAGGCTTTTATCAGCAATTGGCCGCGGCCAAGTTGGGGACACGGCGCAGTTTGCTCCAGATCGGCTGGGGGACGGGGTGGGAGAGTAAGACGTATGGCTCCCACTTGCAGGCCGACCGCCCATTCATGGAGCGGGTCATTCGGGAGTATCGGCTGGCTATCGGCAAGCGCCAGGAGGGCGACCCGTTCCCCAAGAGCCGGCGCGTGCGCGTTGCGTTTCCGCGCGGCGCGGACGGGCGCGTGAGCGAGCAGCAACGCCCGCCTCTGGGGTGGTGCTTGATAGACATGAAGGAGCGCAAGAGATGAAACTCATCAGTTTTGTCGGTACCACCAATTACCGGCCTGCGACTTATGTACATGAGGGACAGGAGTATTCTAGCCGGTTTTTTCCGGTTGTCGCAGCACGCATCTACCAACCGGACGAGGTACTGCTGGTGACAACTGCTGAGGCATACGACAAGCACTTTGAGAGTATCGCCGACGAGTTGGCTCCGATTTCTTTCGTGACGTCGGTGCGTATTCCTGACGGCAAGCAGGAGAAGGAACTCTGGCAGATTTTCGATATGTTGACCGACACCTTAAAGCACGGAGATCAGGTGATATTTGACATCACGCTGAGTTTTCGATCCATCCCGATTCAAGCTGTCATTGCGGCATCGTTTTGGCGCGTGGCTAAGGATGTGACGGTCCACCGTCTTATCTATGGGGCGTTGGAAGCAACAGACGAACAGGGACGCTCCGCAATTTTTGACCTTACTCCGATGCTGAATCTCATGGCATGGACCGCCGCCACCGATTCATTCTTGCGGACCGGCAACGCCATCCAACTACGTGAGCTGCTGCGTGAGGCCCACAGTGTGCCGTATCGTGTCCCGAAGTCTGCGCGCTCGAATGAAGTGCCAAAGCACTTACAAAACGTCGGTGATGGGATTGCCAATGTGTCGCGTACCATGCGGTTGATTCGTCCCTACGCACTGGCTGATGAAGCAGGCAAGCTGGATCGCCTCTTGACGCTGGCGCGCCAAGAGGTTGCACAATGGGCGAAGCCCTTTGCAACGCTTCTGGATCGAACTCGGGAAGAATATCGTCGTTTTGCTCTTAACTCCCCCCACGACGATATGCCCAACTATCTTCGCATGCAACTGGATTTAGTCAAGTGGTATCTCGACAAGCAGCAAGTGGTTCAGTCTGTCCTACTGGCGCGTGAGTGGATTGTTTCTTTGGTGATTTACCGACTTGGTTGGCACAACATTGAGGATCGAGAATACGCTGAAAGGCTCCTCAATGAAGGGGTGAGCGCGCTTGCCGATGGCTTACCGATGCCACCCCCTATCCGCCGGTTGGAGAAGATTAAGGAACTGGTACAGACGTGGGATAGGCTGCGTGACTTACGTAACGACCTGGCACACTGCGGTATGCGCGCACGGCCACGGTCGATCAATGCGATCTTGAATAGCGTACAAGAAATTCCGGCACAACTTGCCGCATTTGCCGACGACCTGTATTAGCCATGATCCTCCTAAACTTTTCCCATCCGTTGACCGCGGAGCAGGCGGCGCAGATCGAGGCGCTGGTGGGCCGCGCGCCGGAACGCGTGCTGGAGATTCCGGTGCAGTTTGATGAGGCGTTGCCCTTTGCGCCCCAGGTACGCGCACTGGTGGAGCGGGTGGGGCTGGATGCGCGCGCCTGGCAGACCACCGACTTGGTGGTGCTCTTGCCCTCGCTGAATTTTATTGCAGCGGCGCTCTTGGCCGAGTTGCATGGGCGCATGGGTTATTTTCCGCTGGTGGTGCGTACGCGACCGATCGCCGACCGCATTCCGCGTGCCTTTGAGGTGGCGGAGGTGCTGGACTTGCAGGCGCTGCGCGAGGATGCGCGACGCCAACGCTGAAGTGTGGACCTGCGACTGACCATGATGATTGCACTGCGATTGCATTTACGCGTGGAGAAGCCTGCGTCCTTGCCGCCTTTCTTGGGGCGCGCGGTCTACGCGGCGACGCTGGCGCGGCTGTCCGAATGGGACGCGGCGCTGGCAACTGAACTGCACGACGCTGATGGTCCCAAGCCGCTGACTTGCTCCGACCTGTGGGGGCGCAGCGCCGCGGCGGGCGTGGCTCCCGGTGGGGGCTATAGCGTGCGCATTACTGCGCTGGGCGAGGAGGTGTGCCGCGTGATTACGCGGGCATTTCTGGACGAGCCGCCGCTTGCCCTGGAATTGGATGGCGTGCCGTTTCGTGTGACCACGGCAGTGTGTGACGAGTCCGTGGACGCGTGGACCGGGCGCGCCGATTTTGCCCAATTGGCTGCAACGTATCTGGCAGCGGAGGCGCACCCGTCGCGGCGGGTGGGGCTGGAGTTTGCCTCGCCCACGACCTTTAAGTCCGGGGGCAAGCATATCCCTGTCCCGTTGCCGGACCTGGTGTTTGGTAGCTTGGTGGAGCGTTGGAACTCCTTCAGTCCGGTGGCGCTCAGCCCAGACGTGCGTCGCTTTGGCGCGGAGATGCTGGCGATTAGCCAATATCGTCTGCACAGTGTGACGGTGGCGCACAAGGAGGGCGGGTTGCGCGTGGGCGGGGTGGGGCGGGTGACCTATAGCGCGCTCAACCAGGACCGCTATTGGCTGGGCGCGCTGCACTTGTTGGCCGCGTTTGCGCGCTTTGGCGGCGTAGGAAGCCAGACCGCAACGGGGATGGGCCAGGCGCGCGCAACGGGGCCGCGCGTGACCGCGTGAGGTTGCCATGCCGCATCCGCTCTATTTGGTGGAACAAGGCAGCCGTCTGAGCAAGGAGGGGCGACGGCTGGTGGTCAGTAAGGACGGCGAGACACTGGCCCAGGTGGCGACGGTGCAGGTGAGCCAGGTGTTGGTCTTTGGCAATATCCAGTGCACCATGCCGGCGCTGCATCTGCTCTTGGCGGAGGGGATTGATGTGATCCTGCTCAGCCAGAGCGGCGCGTATCTCGGTCGCGTGGTAGGGGCGGAGAGCGGCAAGGGCACGCTGCGCGTGGCGCAGATTACCACCAGCCGCAACTTGTCCGATACGTTACGTATTGCGCGGCGGATTGTCTACGGCAAGATTTACAACATGCGCGTGTTGCTCATGCGTTACGCACGGCGCTTGGAGCGTCCAGTGCTGCGCGAGGCGGCGGATGCGCTCCAGCCGCTGTTGCCGCGCTGTGAACGCACGATGACGATCAACAGCTTGCTGGGCGTGGAGGGACAGGCGACTGCGATTTATTTCGGGGTTTGGAAGGAGATGTTGCAACCGCCGTGGACTTTTGAGCGCCGCGTGCGTCGCCCGCCCACCGATCCCGTGAATGTGCTGCTCAGCTTTGGCTATACCATTTTGGCCCAGAATATGCTCAGCGCCATTTATGCGGTGGGGTTGGACCCGTATGTGGGGTTTTTGCACCAGGTGGACTATAACCGCGCCAGCCTGGCTCAGGACTTGATTGAGGAGTTTCGCCCGCTGGTCGTGGATTCGGTGGTGATGCGCTGCTTAAACAACGATCTCATCCGGCAAGAACACTTTACGCACGGGGACGAGGAGACGCCCTTATTGTTGGATGATACCGGCAAGCGGTTGTTTATTCGCGAGTTGGAGGCGCGTCTGACACAGGAGTTTAAACACCCGGAGAGCGGTGAGACGGTGAATTATCGCAAGGCGATGTTGCAACAGGTTCAGCGGTTGGCACGGGCGCTCTTGAACGCGGGGGACCCGGACTATCAACCGTTCTTGGTGCGCTGAGGCGGTGCATGGCGTGATCGGCCCGAAAGCAGGGGCATGGCCCAGGAGCAACTCTTTGTGGTGGTAAGCTATGATATCCCCGACGACCGCCGGCGCTTGAAGGTGGCAAAGCTGTTGTTGGACCTGGGTGGGCAGCGGGTACAACGCTCGGTCTTTGAGTGCTATGTGAGCGCACGCGTGCTGGCGCGGATGCAAGAACGCCTCTTGGAACTGCATAAGCCGGAGGAGGACAGCATCCGCTTCTATTGGTTATGCGCGGAGTGCCGACCGCGCATCGTCTATTATGGGCAAGCGAGCGCAATTGACGAGCCGGGATTGATGATCATTTGAGGGGGCGCGGGGGCGCTTGCGAAGACCCCCCTCGCGCGGGCCGTTTTTACGCGGTTTGCGCGGGGGGTGTTCGCTAAAATTTAATCGGTGGCTCAGCCAGACTTATGGACCTGATCCGATTTCCCTTCCCGCGAAATGAACCATGACCACGTCCGTTGAACGCTGGGACATTTTTGAGGTAGTGCTGGCGGGGCCGCGCGCGGGCAACCCTTTTGTGGACGTACAGGTGGGGGCCGTCTTCCGCTATAAGCATCGCGAGATCGCGGTGGACGGTTTCTACGACGGTGACGGCGTCTATCGCGTGCGCTTTATGCCCGATACGGTGGGCGAATGGAGTTATGTGACCTCCAGCAATGTGGCGGCGTTGGCGGGGCAAAGCGGTCGTTTTGTTTGCACCGAGGCATCGCCGGGTAACCACGGGCCGGTCACGGTGCGGGACAGGTTTCACTTTGCCTATGCCGACGGCACCCCCCATGTCTCGGTGGGCACGACCTGTTATGCTTGGGTGCACCAGGGGGACGCGCTGGAAGAGCAGACGCTAGAGACGCTCAAGCACGCGCCTTTCAACAAGATGCGCATGTGCGTCTTTCCCAAGCACTATACCTTCAACGACAATGAGCCGGTCTATTACGCGTATGAACGTGGTGACGACGGCGCATGGGACTTCAGCCGTTTCAATCCGGCATTTTGGCGGCACTTCGAGCAGCGCGTCGGTCAATTGCGCGAGCTGGGCATCGAGGCCGACCTGATCCTGTTCCATCCCTATGACCGCTGGGGCTTTGCGGACATGGGCGCGGAAGCCGATGATCGCTATCTACGCTATATCGTGGCGCGGCTGGCTGCGTATCGCAATGTGTGGTGGTCGCTGGCGAATGAGTTCGATCTCATGGAGAACAAGCATGAGTCGGACTGGGACCGCTTCTTTCGTATTTTGCAGGAAAGCGATCCCTACCAGCATCTGCGCTCGATCCACAATTGCCGCTGGTTTTATGACCATGCCAAGCCGTGGGTGACGCATACCAGCGTACAACACTCCGACTTGGACCGTATTCGTGAGTGGCGCGACCGTTACGGTAAACCGGTAGTGATTGACGAGTGCAAATATGAAGGGAATATCGGGCGGGTATGGGGGAATATCTCTGCACAGGAGATGGTGCACCGCTTTTGGTGGGGCACGGTAGGCGGCGCGTACATGGGGCATGGCGAAACCTATCTGCACCCCGAGGATATTTTGTGGTGGTCCAAAGGCGGAGTGTTGCACGGGGAAAGTCCGGCGCGCATTGCTTTTTTACGCAAGTTGCTAGAGCAGCACGCGCCGGAGGGCCTTGACCCGGTGACGATCCCCGGCGCGTGGTTCCAACCCAACGACCGGGCCAAGAAGGGCGAGGCGTACTATCTCTATTACTTCGGTCTAGCCCAGCCCGCGCGCTACCAGTTCGACTTGCCCGCGGATAAGCAGTATGCCCTCGACCTGATTGACCCGTAGGCGATGACCGTCACGCCCGTGGCGGGTACATTCAGCGGCAAGTTTTGGCTCGATCTGCCTGGTAGACCGTATCAAGCCGTGCAGGCGCGCCAGGTAGGC
>CAKZVN010000090.1 GCA_937922105.1 uncultured Litorilinea sp. | reverse complement strand
GCGCGAGAAGCGATTCCTCAAGGCGTAGTTTGGGGGCGTGCGCGCTCAGGAGACCCATCGGCGGAATTCTTTGCCGGTGGTGAGCGCACGGCACACTGCGCTATGCGGGCGCAGACCAAGACGGGAAACGCAAAAGCATCGGCGCACCGCCGGTGCTTTTTTGCATGGGGGAATGTGACACACCGTGAACGCGCAAGCAGCGGGCGCGCCGAGCCTGGTATGGGAGACGCGGCTGTGGGCCGAGGGCTATGTCGCGGTTGCCGGGGTGGATGAAGCGGGTCGCGGCGCGCTGGCGGGACCGGTCTTTGCCGCAGTGGTGGTGATTGCGCGTCCGGGCACGCACGCAGTCTGGGGCGAGGTGCGTGACAGCAAGTTGTTGTCCCCCACGCGGCGCGCGCAACTAGATGCAACCATCCGTGCTGCTGCGCAGGCGTGGGCGGTGGCAAGCGCGTCGGCGGCGGAGATTGATGCGTTGGGGATCGCGGCGGCAACGCGTCTCGCCATGCAGCGGGCGATTGCCGCGCTGGAGCCGCCTGCTGATTATTTGTTGCTCGACTGGGTGCGTTTGCCTGCCCTGGCACTGCCCCAGGGGGCGCTTGCGAGGGCCGACCGGCATATGGCTTCGGTGGCTGCGGCGTCTATCCTGGCGAAAGCGGCGCGCGATCGCCGCATGATGGACCTGGAGGAGCATTATCCTGGCTATGGTTTCGCCCGGCATAAGGGGTACGGCAGCGCGCAGCATCTGGTGGCGTTGGCGCAGCTAGGCCCCTGCCCGGAGCATCGGTTGAGCTTTGCGCCGTTGGCTCGGCCTGCCTCCTTGTTTGCCGCGACACCGGACACGGAGACTGCTCATGAGTGCTGATGCGCGACGGGGGCTGGGCAAGCGGGGCGAGGAGTTAGCCGCGGCGCATCTGCGGGACGCAGGTTTGACCATTGTGGCGCGCAATTGGCGCTGTCGCGAAGGTGAGTTGGATTTGGTGGCGACCGAGGAGGCTGCCGATTGGTCGCAGGGCGGTGCACGCGCAACCTGGCTGGTGTTGGTGGAAGTCCGCACCCGGCGCGGCGACACTTTCGGCACGGCGCTGGCTTCGGTGACGCCTGCCAAAGCAACGCAAGTTCGCCGCGTGGCGCAGGCTTATGTCCAGGCGACAGGGTGGCGCGGGCCGTGGCGCATTGATGTGGTGGCGGTGCAAATGGAGACCCAGGGACGCTTGGTTGCGGTGGAGCATATTCGTGGCGCAGTGACGGGAGACGGCGCATGAACCGGCACGCGCAGGAAGAGACGCTTCCGCCCCTGGTGGTGCTGCTGGGCGCAACCGCGGTGGGCAAGACCGCGCTCAGCCTGGAACTAGCCGCGCGCTTCGACGGCGAAATTGTGAGCGCGGACAGCCGCCAAGTCTACCGCGGCATGGATATCGGCACAGCTAAGCCGACCCCCGCCGAGCAGGCACGCGTTCCCCATCACCTGATTGATGTGGTGGAGCCGGACACCCCCTTCACACTGGCTGAATACCAACGACTCGCCTACGCCGCGATTGACGCCATCCACGCGCGTGGGCGGTTGCCCATCCTGGTGGGTGGGAGCGCGCTCTACGTGCGCGCGGTGGTAGAGGGATTACGCATTCCGGCTGTCGCGCCGGACCCGGCGCTGCGCGCGCAGTTGGAGGAAGAGTTGGCGCGCGCGGGACGCGAGGCATTGGCTGCACGCTTGCAAGCAGTGGACCCACAGGGCGCCGCCGCGACCGACCTGCGTAACCCGCGCCGTGTGCTGCGCGCGTTGGAGATCGCGCTGCTCACCGGGCGCTCCAAACTGGAGTTGCAGGGCGCGCAGCCGCCGCCCTATCGCATGCTCCAAATCGGGCTGGCGCGACCGCGGTCCGAACTTCATGCGCGCATCCGTGCGCGCGTGGTTGCCATGTTCGACGCGGGTCTGGTGGACGAGACGGCGCGGTTACTGGCTGCGGGCTATGCGCCCACGTTGCCCGCCATGAGCAGCCTGGGGTATCGTGAGACGGCGGCGCTGCTTGCGGGGGAGTTGGACGCCGAGACCGCGCTGGAGCGCATCTGCGCGGAGACCAACCGCTTTGTGCGCCACCAACTGACCTGGTTCCGGCGGATGCCCGGCGTGCAGTGGTTTGACCTGAGCGACCCGTCCGCACCGGAGGCGGTGCTGCGCGCCGTCGCCACATTTTTGAGCCAATCCAACAACCGATAAGGAGTGAAGTGTGCGCTTGCTGAATAAGGTCGCGTTGATCACCGGGGGCGGCGGCGGGATCGGTCGTGCCACCGCCTTGCTTTTTGCTCAAGAGGGCGCGCAGGTGGTGGTGGTGGATGTCAACGACGCCGCGGGCGAGGAAACGGTTGCACAGGTGACCCGGCACGGGGGCGAGGCGCTCTATGTGCACGCCGATGTGTCACAGGCCGCGGCCTGTGCTGCCATGATTCAGGCTGCGGAAACGCGCTTCGGCAAGCTCAACATTCTCTTCAACAACGCGGGGATCATGCACCCGCGCGACGACGACGCGGTAGGGACCGACGAGGAGATTTGGGATTTGACGCTGGCGATCAACCTCAAGGGGGTCTATTTGGGCTGCAAGTACGGGATTCCGGCGCTGCGTCGCGCGGGGGGCGGCTCCATCATCAACACGGCGTCGTTTGTAGCGCTCTTGGGCGCGGCGACGCCGCAACTGGCGTACACTGCAAGCAAGGGCGGTGTGCTGGCGATGACGCGCGAATTGGCGGTCGTTCACGCGCGCGAGAATATTCGCGTCAATGCGCTCTGCCCCGGCCCGTTGCGCACCGAGTTGCTGATGTCCTATCTCAACACCGAGGAGAAACGGGCGCGGCGGTTGGTGCATATTCCTATGGGCCGCTTCGGCGAGGCAACGGAGATGGCCTACGCCGCGCTCTATCTGGCGTCGGACGAATCGTCGTATGTGACCGGCGCCGAGTTCGTGGTGGACGGCGGTATCACCGCTGCGTATGTGACGCCGGAGTGAGCGCGGTACACTGCCGGCATCCCCACCCCGGCGCGAGCCGTTATCCCTCCCCCAAGACTTCGCGCACGCGGCGAGCGAGAATGACCTCCTGCCCTTCTTGCAGGGTGTGCACATGCAGGCGGATTTGGCGTTCATGGTTGCGGAAGGGGTCGTCGTATTGCTGGGTCATGATGCGCGGCGGGCCTGCCAGCATTTGCTCCCAAAACTCCTGATAACTCACCTCCACGTGGTTGACGTCCCAGGTCAACGCCACATGGGGAAAGAGTTGGCCCACGCCGTAGGGCATTTGCCGCCAGGCGTTGACGGTGGGCAGCGACGACAACTGCTCCAGCAGGTAAGCCACGCGCCGCTCCCAGACCAGCATGTCGGCGTCGTGGTCGCGCGCCATGTACAACTCGACCGCCTTGACGAGACCGACGATCTCCTCTTTGCCGGTCTTCATGGCGCGCCCGATGGAGGCATTGGGACAATCGTTCAGGCGGCACGCTTCGACCAGGGCGGGGTCGCCGATGATCAGCCCTGATGCTTGGGGGCCGCGGAAGCCTTTGCCGCCGCTGAAGATCACGACATCGCCCCCTTCCGCTAAAAAGCGGTGCAGGTTGGACATGGGCGGCAATTCGGAGGCCGCATCCACCAACACCGGCACCCCGCGCGCGTGGGCGATGCGCGCCACGTCGGGCAGCGGGATGGCTTTGCCGGTCAAACTCCAGGAAAAGACATAGAAGACCCCCGCGGTTCGCTCGGTGATGGCGGCTTCCAGGGCTTCCGGCTCCGGGTCAATCTCCACGAAGCGCGCGCCGCACAGCAGGACGGCTTGGTCATAGGCCATGCGGTGGGTGCGCTGCACGATGATCTCATGTTTCAGCCCGCTGACATCGGGCAAGCGACGGATGGCTTCTTTATCGCAGCCGGCTACCGCAGCTGCGGCAACCAGCGCGATGCCCGCCGTCGCCGAGGCACAGACATGCGCAGCCGGCACGCCGATGAGTTGGGCAATGCGCTTGCCTGCGGCGAGATGCAACTCCTCCATGATCACATAGGCGCGGCTAGCCTGGTTCATGGCGTCGGAGACTTCGGGCCACATGAGCGTGCCGCTATAGGCGGTGACGGTGCCGCACGCATTGATGATGGGTTCAATCCCGAGATCGTGATAAATTTTACTCATAGCGCCTCGATTGTGGTGGGCGGGCGACTGGCGCGGGGTGGCGGGATGGCACGGAACTGCACTCCGTGCCATCAGGTCTATCACGGTTGCGTCTCCGTGTCCAGTTTCTTGAAACGGCGTGGTTGCAGTGTCAAACCGGCTGTTTCCTGCGGGTTGGCGGTCCCGAACCGTCGCGATCCGGCTTGACAAGCGTGTTGTAATCGTTTACAATGCGACCAACAAAGTAGTCCCGCTTCCCATCTAGCGCCCTTTATGAAAATCCGTTTGGTAGACGTTGCGTTGCGGGCGGGCGTCTCTACCGCGACAGTGTCGCGGGTTCTGTCGGACCACCCTCATGTGCGCCCCGAAGTGCGTGGGCGTGTCCTGAACGCCATCGAGGAACTCGGTTATCACCCGAATCGAGTGGCGCGCAGTTTGCGCGGTCAAAAAGCAGCCATCATCGGCGTCGTCATTTCCGATATCCAAAATCCCTTTTTCACCCATCTCGTGCGTGCCGTCGAGGATGGGGCCTATGCCCAGCAGCAAGCCATCTTTCTGTGCAATACCGATGAGGACGTGGAGAAGGAGCGTTTCTATCTGCGCCTGATGGTCGCCGAAAAGGTCGCCGGAGTTGTGGTCTGTCCGGCGTCGGAGCGCGGGGCAAGCCTGGAGCCGCTGCTGGAAGCGGGAATTCCTGTGGTGACGGTGGATCGTCGTGTCTATGGCGTGGAGGTGGACTCGGTCCTGGTGGATAATGTGCGCGCGACCGCAGCGATCATTCGCCACATCATTCAGGACGGGCATCGTCGGATTGCCGCCATTCTGCCGTCGCTGACCACCACCACCGGTCGCCAACGCCATGAGGGCTATCTATCTGCCATGCAGAGTGCCTACCTTCCTATCGAGGAGGGATTGGTGCGCAGCGGACAGCCACGCGAGGTGACAGGATATCGTCTGACCGAGGAGATTCTGGAGTTACCGTCTCCCCCCACGGCGATTTTCACCGGCAACAATATGTTGACCGTCGGCGCGATCCGCTGTCTGCAAGAACGGGGGATCCGCATTCCTGAGGATATGGCGCTGGTCGGCTTCGACGACCTGGAGTGGATGTCCATCCTCCACCCGCAACTGACGGTAGTGGCGCAGCCGACGTATGAGTTGGGACGCACAGCCTTGCGCATGTTGCACCAACGCATTGCCGAACCCAATCTGCCCGTGCGCCACATTGTGCTGCAAGCCCGCTTGATCATCCGCCAATCGTGCGCACGCCACGACAACGGTCGCGGGGATTTAGGGAGGATGGTTCAGGCCTAGACCGTCGCCGCAATCTGTGCAAACCATGTTGCTATCCGCTCAGTAGGCCGCATCTCGGCCTACCGAAGAATCCCGTGATGTGACGCAGTTAGACCCATCCACCATCCTGGCAGTTGAGGGCTTCCAGGATGGTGACAAGGAAGCGTGTACACGAGTCCTGCACGCGAGAGTAACGTAACTGTAAGGAGGTGATGCATCGCAGTCTGTACTACACTCGGCGCCGGTTGTATTGGCACGTGATTTGTGGTTTGTACACGTCTGTCCCTGTCAATCGTTCTATGGAGAAAGGACCACCCATGAGACCCTCTCCCCGCCATCCTATTTTGGCTTTGCTGCTTGTTGTGACGTTGGTGCTTTCGGCTTGTGCTGCGCCCGCGCCGTCGGGTGATGCCGGCACGCAGCCTGCGGCTACCGGTCAAGGACGCGTGACCGAGGTCGGTACGCCCCGCCATGAGACCCTGATTGTGGACTCGCTGAATGGGCGCATTGACAACCCCATGCAGATGAATCCCTACATGGCGGGCACGCAGTTCAACAACGGCCTGCACCAACTGGCCTACAGCAATCTGTGGGAAATGAACACCATCACCGGTGAGCAATTCCCGGCCCTTGCTGCCGAGATGCCGGAACCGCTCAACGACGACTTTACGAAATTCCGCATCAAGTTGCGTGAGGGCGTTTATTGGAGTGACGGTGTAGAGTTGACCACCGAGGACATGGCTTACACCATTGATATGGTCCTCAACACGCCGGAATTCCCGTACCGCGGTGCGTTGTCGCAGATCATCAAGAGTTACGAGATCATTGACTCGCACACCATCGAGATCGAGACGGTCAAGCCTGAGCCGCGCATCTCGTTCCGTCTCGGTGTCGTGGTGTGGGGCAATGCCTTCCGCATCATTCCTAAACACATCTTTGAGAAGGAAAATGTGGTGACCTTCAACAACTACCCGCCGGTCACCAGCGGTCCCTATGTGGTCAAGGATGTGGACCCCAACGGTTTCTGGTTCCTGTGGGAGAAGCGCGAGGATTGGCAGCGCACCGATGTCGGCATGATTGCAGGGGAGCCGGCGCCGAAGTACATCCTCTATCGCTTCTATGGGCCGGAAGAGCGCCGGGTCATCGCGGGCATCCAGAATGACCTGGACATCTTCACCGACATTGTTCCCGAAAGCTGGGAGATTCTGAAGGAGCGCAGCGAATACGCGCGCGCGTGGTTCCCGCACTTCCCTTACGCCAACCTGGACGATCCGTGCGAGCGCGGTATTGCCTTCCAGACCCAGGTGGCGCCCTTCAACCAGCCTGAGGTTCGCTGGGCGCTGGCCCTTGCGACGGATGCACAGAGTGTCTCCCTAGCGACCTTTGCCGGTATGTTGCGCGCTTCCCCGCTACCGGTGCCGCCGGTTGCGCCGTTGCAAGAGACCTATCACAAACCGCTGCGCCAGTGGTTGACCGACTTCGCCTTTGAGGACGGCTACAAGCCTTTTGACCCGGACTTTGCGGTTAAGATGGCTGAAACCTTGCGCAGCCAGGGTGTCGAGGGCATTCCCACGGATGAGGCTGCGATCATTGACCTCTTCGGTGTGGGCTGGTGGCGCTATGACCCGGCTAAGGCGACCGAACTACTCGAGAAAGCCGGCCTCAGCAAGGGTGCGGACGGCAAGTGGCTCCTACCGGACGGCTCGCCGTGGCAATTCAGCATCAATGCGCCGGCTAACTTCGAGGTCCAGTCCCAGCGTTTGGCCTTTGCCGTCGCCGACGCGTGGCGCGCCTTCGGCATTGACGTCAATGTGCAGCAGATGGAAGCCGGTACATTCTGGAGCAGCTACAACAACGGCACCTTTACGGCAGGCTCATACTGGCCCGGCTGCGGCGTTGCGCCCGATGTCTTCCAACAGATGTATAGCGTCTATCACAACAGCCTGATCGTGGATGTCGGCACACCCGCACCCGGCAACGCCATCCGCTACAACAGCGAAGCGCTGACGGCTATCTTGGATGAACTGGCGCCCATTCCCTCCAGCGATCCGCGCACCATCGAACTGCATACCCAGTTTATGAAGCAATGGGTCGTGGAGATGCCGTGGTTGCCCATGTTCGGCACGTCCAAGTTCGTGCCCTTCATTGCGTACTACTGGGACAACCTCCCCACTTCGGATAACGCCTATGAAGGCCCGTGGTGGTGGTGGTCGCTCTTCAAGTACCAGTTGCCCAAGTACAAGCCGACCGGTCGCCTGTAGTCCTGCGCTGTTAAGGACGGCAACCGCTGTCCTGGGCTAAGTCTGGGGTGGGCCGCCGCGAAGGCGGCCCACCCGCCGCCGGCCTATATGCAAAGGAGTCCCGCCTGTGCGTTTCGCCGCTTTTTTGCTCTCGCGCATTGTCACTTACATCCTGGTGGTCTGGATCGGCATCACCACCATTTTCTTCGTCCCGCGCTTCATGCCTTCCGATCCGGTGGAAGCCATGCTGGGACGGATTATGGCCCAAGGGGCTTTCATGGAGCCGGAGCAAATTGAAGCCCTGCGCACTTCTTTGACCGTTGCTTTTGGTCTCGAGGGGACTTTGTGGTCCCAGTATGTCGGGTTTATGACCCGTGTGTTTGTGACCTGGGACTTCGGCCCGTCCCTGACCATGTTTCCCACACCGGTAAGCCATCTCATTGCCCGTGCGCTGCCCTGGTCTATTTTCCTTTTGCTGTCGTCCACGTTGATTGCGTGGATTCTCGGCAACTTGATCGGTCTGTTGGCAGGCTATCGCAAAGACGCACCGCTCTCGCGCTTCCTGGAGGCGGTGGCGATCACGCTCTATCCCATTCCATACTATGTATTGGCGTTGGTGCTGATCATTTTGTTTATTTACGTTTGGCCTGTCTTCCCGCTTGCCTTTAACGTGCGCGGTCAACCGTTCACGCTGCAATTCATCGGCAGCGCAATCTACAACTCCCTCCTCCCTGCGCTTTCGATCATTTTGGTGGGGATGGGCTGGTGGATTTTGAGCATGAAGGCGCTTTCTTCCACGATTGCCGAGGAAGATTTCGTCTATTTCGCCAAGCTCAAGGGAGTAGGTCAGGGCCGGATCATGGTCCAGTATGTCCTGCGTAACGCAATTTTGCCCCAGATCACCATGTTGGCGCTGGTTTTGGGCGGCGTCTTTAACGGCTCTCTTATTACGGAGATTCTCTTCGGCTATCCCGGCTTGGGCACGCTGATCTATACCGCTGTGTTACAAGCCGACTACAACCTGCTGATGGGGACCATCAGTCTGTCCATCGTGGCGGTCGCGACGGCGACG
>CAKZVN010000089.1 GCA_937922105.1 uncultured Litorilinea sp. | reverse complement strand
TGGTCAACACCGGCTGGAGCGGCGGCCCGTATGGGGTGGGCAAGCGCATGAACATCGGTCATACGCGCGCCTTGATTCACGCGGCGCTGAACGGCACGCTGCGCGCAGTGCCTACTCGCCACGATGCGCTTTTCAACCTGGACGTGCCCATGAGTTGCCCGGATGTCCCGGCGGAAATCCTGGACCCGCGCAACACGTGGAGCGACCCGGCGGCGTATGATGCCCAGGCACTCAAGGTTGCCGAGATGTTCCGCCAGAACTTCACGCGCTTTGCGGGGGAAGTCCCCGACGAGTTGGCGGCTGCCGGCCCTGCTCACGCCCCGGTAGCGGCTTGACCGGAATCCAGATTGTCTGCGGGGCCGGTCACGCGGCCGGCCCCGGCTCCCTGTTCCCGCTCGGCCCCATCTCCGACGCTCCCGCGCGACGGTTGAAGAGTGGGCGTTGTGAACTTGTGTGAAAGACCGATGGCTGTGACCCTGCGCGTTCTGCTCGCCGACGACCAAGCCGGTCTGCGCTCGGCGATCCGGCTCCTACTTGAAGAAGACCCGGAGGTGGAGGTGATCGGCGAGGTCGTCGAAGCCAAGACCTTGCTGGCAAAGGCGGAGAGCACGCGCCCCCATCTACTCTTGTTGGACTGGGAACTGCCCGGTCTCAAGGCGATGGGCGGGGTGCGGCAACTCCTGGGTACGCTGCACAACCGTTATCCGCATCTGCATGTGATTGTGCTCAGCGGGCAGCCGGACGCCGGGAACAATGCGCTGGCTGCGGGAGCCGACTATTTTGTGAGCAAGGCCGACCCGCCCGATTCGCTGTTGGCGGTGTTGCACCGGGCCAAGCGCGAACGCCTGCGCGACCCGCAAGACGGTTAAGCGATTCACCACCTTGCGTTGCCGGCCCGGTCCTCACAAGGAGACCGGGCCGCTTTCTTTGGGAAACCGCGCGGCTTGTGGTTCAATCGCCGGAGGAGGGTGCGCCCCCATGGGGGCCGGACGGCGCAGGGGCGGCAGGTGTTGAGCGCCGGCGCGACCGGCTCTTCTTTCAATTGTCCGCCATGCCGTTGCAGGGCACTGCCGTCTGCTCGGCGGCTTCGGGAAGGATTGTCTCGTATGACGCACTATGATGTTGTCATTGTCGGCGGTGGGCCGGCAGGTTTGGTCGCAGCCGGCTATTGTCTGCACGCCCAGCTGAATGCGGCGATTTTGACGCCGGAACTAGGGGGCAAGGTCAACTATCCCTTTGCCCTGCGCGGGTTTAAGCCGGAGAACATCGTGTGGGGCGCGCAGTTGGTGGCGCAGTTCGAGCAGATGTTAGCCGGCGCGCGCGCGGTTCCCCATTTGGCAACCCAGGCGACCGCCATTGAACCGGTCCCTGACGGGCGCTTTTTGCTGCGCCTGCGCGAGGGTGATCCCATCATGGCGCGCACGGTGATCGTGGCGACCGGCGCCGCGCCCCAACGCCTTTATGTGGAAGGCGAGCGCGAGTATTGGGGCCGCGGCGTGAGCTTCTCCGCCATCAGCCATGCGCCCTACTTCGCCGGGCGCGATGTGGCGGTTGTCGGCGGTGGGCGGCGCACCTTGGTCGCCGCGCTGGAACTGGCGCAGATTGCCCGCCGCGTCTATCTGATCGCAGCGCGACCGCAGAGCATGGCTGAATTGCCCGAAGCCGCCTATGTACAAGCATTGCCTAATGTCACCCTCTTCAGCAACTGGGAAGTCCAGGCGATTGTCGGCGACGAATTCGTCACCGCGATTCAACTGGTCGGGATCAACGGGGAGACGCGCCAGTTACCCGTGGATGGGGTTTTTGTCCAGTTTGCCCTCTTGCCCAACAACGAACTGGTGCGTCACTTGGTGGCATTGGATGCGGACGGTCATATTATCGTCAATCATCGTTGCGAGACCAGCCTGCCCGGTCTGTTTGCCGCGGGCGATGTGACCAATATCCAGTCGGAACAGGTGCTGGTCGCCATCGGCGAGGGGGCCAAAGCCGCCCTGAGCGCGTGGGAATATCTGGTCACGCACCCGTAACCGCTGTGGGCCGGCTGAAACAGGCCGGTTCCTTGCTCGAAAGCTTTTGTGTCCACTCGCCCGCCGGGATGCTGCCCAGTGTCCCGGCGGATGAGTGGGGGGAGGCTCCCTTTTCTGGGCTGTTTCATGAGCGATTTTTCCACCGCTGTTTTCCATCAAAGTCGTTCCGCAGTACAATACCCAGCAGAGTTTTCCGTCAGTCGCACGGCGCTGCAGCACCGGTGCGGCCCGACGCGAGCAGTGTGTAGGTGCATTCCCCCGCAGCAACAGAGAGGCAGAGCTATGGGCAAACATATCGGCATTCTGACCGCCGGCGGGGATAGCCCCGGTCTCAACGCCGCCATCCGCGCCATCGGCAAGGCTGTTGATTCTTACCCCGATATGAACGTCATCGGCTTTCGCGACGGCTTTCGCGGCATGATGGAAAACCGTACCATGCGGCTGGACCGCGACATGCTGTCGGGTATTCTCACCGTCGGGGGGACCATCCTGGGGACCAGCCGGGACAAACCGCACTCCATGCCGGTGGGGGGCACCGTGATGGACATGACCGATGTGATTGTCGCCAACTATGAGCGCCATCACTTGGATGTCTTGGTCTGCTTGGGCGGCGGTGGGACCCAAAAGAACGCCTATCACCTGATGAAGCATGGGATCAACGTGGTGACGTTGCCCAAGACCATTGACAACGACGTTGCCATGACCGATATCACCTTTGGGTTCGACACCGCGCTGGGGATCGCAACCGAGGCGATTGATCGTCTGCACAGCACAGCCCACAGCCACCACCGCATCATCGTAGTAGAGACCATGGGCCATCGTTCGGGCTGGCTGGCGTTGGGCGCGGGCATCTCCGGGGGGGCGGATGTCATTTTGATCCCGGAAATCCCGTATGACACCGAGCGCGTCGCCGAAGCCATTCGCCAACGCTGGCGCAGCGGCAAGCATTTCAGCATTGTCGCTGTCGCCGAGGGCGCGGTCTCGCGCGAATATGCCGACGCGCTGGCTGCAGCCCAGGCCGAAAAGAAGCGCGCCAAAGAGAGCGGCGACAAAGCCGCCCACAAAGCCGCCAAAGCCAAGATTGCCGAGTTGGAGGCGCAGCATAGCGGCAATACCCTGCGCTTGGCACAGCGCTTGGAAGAACTAACGGGGCTGGAGTCGCGGCTGACCATCCTGGGGCATCTTCAGCGGGGCGGCACACCCTCCGCCGCCGACCGTCTCCTGGCGACCCGTCTCGGCACGGCGGCTGTCCATTTCATCAATGAGGGCATCTACGGGATCATGGTGGGGGTCTATGGCGAAGAGATGCGCCCGGTGCCGTTGGAAAAGGTTGCCGGCAACCTAAAAACCGTGCCGCCCGACCATCCGTGGGTGGATGCAGCGCGCCGGGTCGGCACCTGCATGGGCAATTAGTGGACAAGCGTCAAGATCGGCAGACATGCTGGATATATTGCCAGTTACTGCGGCGATGAGCGATTCCATTGCCGCCCGTGCAGATTTTTCCCATCTGCGCTACGCCCAATGCTGGGAAGACGCCGATCTGCTGCTGCGCGCGCTGGCGCTGCGCCCGGACAGCACGGTGTTGTCCATCGCGTCCGGGGGGGACAATACGCTGGCTTTGATGGCGACCGCGCCGCGCGCGGTCATCGCGCTGGACCTGAGCGCGGCACAGATCGCCATGACCGAGCTGCGTGTGGTCGCCCACCGCACACTGGACTATCCCCAAATGTTGGAGCTAATGGGCGTGCGCGAAAGCGAGCGCCGGCTGGACCTTTATGAACTATGTCGCCCCCACCTTTCCAGCGAAAGCCGGCAGTACTGGGACGCCCATCACCGCGATATTGTCACCGGTGTCACAGGGAGCGGGCGCTTCGAGCGCTATCTGGCGCTCTTCGGCACGCGTATTTTGCCCCTTATCCACCCCTATGCCGTGCGCATCCAGCTTCTGCGCCCGCGCAGCCGGGAAGAACGCGCCGCCTTTTACCGCGAGGTGTGGGATAACCGGCGGTGGCGGCTGTTGTTTCGGCTCTTCTTTTCGCGATTTTGGATGGGCCGATTGGGGCGCGCGCCGGCTTTCTTCGATTATGCCGAGGGCAACATCGCCGAGCGGGTGATGGCACGCACCAAACACGCGCTCGTCGAGTTGGACCCCAGCCGCAACCCCTATTTGCAGTGGATTCTCCTGGGGCGGCATGGCCCTTTTTTGCCCTTTGCGCTGCGCCCGGAGAACTTCCAACCCATCCGCGCGCATTTGGACCGCCTAGAGTGGCGCCGGCAGTCGGTGGAGCAGTTCCTCAACGACCGTCCCGACTTGCGCTTTCATGGCTTTAACTTGAGCGACATCTTCGAGTATCTGGACCCGAACGCGACCGCAGCGCTGTTGGAGCGTATTGCCGACGCCGGGCATCCGGGCGCACGCGTGGTCTATTGGAATGTCTTTGTCCCCCGGCGTCGCCCGCTGGAACTGGCCCACCGACTGGCGTCCCTCGATGATTTGGCAGCCCAACTCCATGCCGAGGACCAGGCCTTCTTCTATAGCGCGGTGGTGGTGGAAGAA
>CAKZVN010000088.1 GCA_937922105.1 uncultured Litorilinea sp. | reverse complement strand
GCCGGCAAGGTTGCGCCCAGATTGGCGACCGGGCCGAATAACCCCAGTAAGGTCAACGCACCCAGGATCGCGCCGCCGATCTGCGCGGCCCAATAGCCCGGCACCTCACGCCAGGGGAAATGGCGCGTCAGGGCAAACGCCAGCGTTACCGCGGGGTTGAAATGCGCGCCGGAAAGATGGCCCGTCGCTGCGATCATGACCGCGATGATCAGACCGAAGGTCAACGCAATCCCCACATGGCCCAGCGCGCCGGTCAAGCTATTGACCACGATGTCGCCGCATCCCGCGGTCACCAACGCATAAGTCCCCACCAACTCGGCGCCGCAGCGCCGCACCAAAGACGGTTGTGTCATTGCTTCCTTCCAGTGTAGTCAAAAGGTGTCGCCAGATCGCGTGTAGATGGTTGGTTCCTCGCAGGCTTGCAGGCTGTTACGGTTCGGACCGATGGACTGACGGCGCGACCCACGACGGTTCGCTTTCCGCTTGGTCCAACTCCAGGAGCAGATGGTCAATGCGCCGGGCGAGGCCCTGGGCGGTTTGGCGGAAGACCACGGCGCGTTCTTCGGCGCTGCCGCTTGCCGCCGCCGGGTCGGGGAAACTCCAGTGGCGCATGGTCACAGCCTCACCGAAGACGGGGCACTCCTCGCGCACTTGGTCGCAGACGGTGATCACGTAGTCGAAGCTCTGCCCGCGCAGGCTGTCCAGATGCTTGCTTTGATGGTGGCGAATGTCTACACCCAACTCAGCAGCAGCGGCAACTGCCAACGGGTGAACGGTCGCCGGGTGGGTTCCCGCGCTCATCACCGTGAGCGGGCGCGTACCGGCGCGGGCGCGCAGCAGCCCCTCCGCGATCTGGCTGCGCGCGCTGTTGTGTGTGCAAAGGAAGAGCAGGCGCAGCGGTGTGCGCCGCGGCGCAGGGATAGCCGGAAGACCCAGCACGGGGTGGAGGGCTGCGCCCGCGGCTTGATAGGCGTGCGCCAGTCGGTCCAAGTCCAGGCTACAATAGACATCGCGGCGGTCTGCGCTGCTGCGCCGTTCATGGACCAGCCCTGCTTCGCGCAGCAGACGCAGATGATAGGAGACCAGATTCATGGGACGCGCCACCTGCTCGGCCAATTCCTGCACGCGATAGTCGCTTTGCGCTAGGCCGCGCACCAGCGCCCAGCGCAAGTCGTGGCTCAAGAGTTTGAGGAGTTCGGTTGCGTTGGCGTCGTGCGTTGCCGGCATTTGCTTCAATCCATATTGCATCAAATCAGATTGATGTAATATAGCCGAAGCATACGCGTCGCGCAAATCGGCGCTTGGTGCGCACGCCGCTTTGTCCCGCGCCCGGCACATTTCCACTGCAAGCGGAGACTCACTACTTGGCGCGCGGCGCGGCCCTTGCTACACTACAGACCAATTGTTAACGTTTGGCCGCGTCCCGCGGTCTGTTGGTATCGAGGTGAATGCTGGAGATGAAGGAATCGTCGCGCCCGCCCCGCTTTGTCTTTCGTCCGCCTGCCAAGCCTACTGCCGAGAGCAGCCGTTTGGCTGCGGCGCGCGCCAAAGCCGCCGAATACGGCGCGCAGGCCGTTCCGGGTCAGGACCCGGCGTTGCCGGGTGCGGACGGTGAAGTGCAGAGTATCGAAGAGTGGAGCGATCTGGTCAGCCGGCGCATTGAGGAAGCCATGCGTCGCGGCGATTTCGACAACCTGCGCGGGCGCGGCAAACCGTTGCCCATCGAGGAAGACGGTCTCGTGCCTGAAGATCAGCGCATGGCGTTCAAGCTGTTACGCAACAACGAGTTGGCGCCTGACTGGATTGCCGAGCGCCGCGAGGTGCTGGCGGCGGTGGCGCGCTGGCGTGAAGGCTTTCGCGTGGTGGTCGCGCAGGCGCAAACAGCCTGGGCCGGCGCCCACGACGATGCCCGTCGCGAAGCCGTGGCACGGCGCTGGCAAAGCTGGCTGGTGCGCTGGGAAGACGAAATCTTGGAACTCAACCGGCGCATCACCATCCTCAATTTGAAGCAGCCGGTCAACCACCTGGAGGTCTTCAAGGTGTTGTTGGATGAGGAACTGCGCGCCGCCGGCTGTGGGCGGACGCTGGGCTAGGGCGCGCACAGCGCACGCGCCCCGCCCCATACTTTTTCCGGATCAGCCGTGGCGGCGCATGAAGCGATACATGCGCTCCAGTGCTTGTTCGATATTTGCCATGCTCGCCGCATAGGCGCAGCGCACATGACCCTCGCCGCCTGCGCCGAAGGCGCTGCCCGGCACCACAGCCACACGCTCCTCCAGCAAGAGTTTTTCAGCGAATTCGTGCTCGGTCATGCCGGTGCGCTTGACGCTGGGGAAGGCATAGAACGCGCCTTTCGGCTCGAAGCAGTCCAAGCCGATGTCGTTGAGACCCTGGACAATGAGCCGCCGCCGCGCGTCGTAACTCGCCACCATCTCCAAGACATAGTCCTCCACCGCCGGATTGGTCAACGCCTCCAGCGCGGCTTCTTGGCCTGTGGTGGGTGCGGACATGATCAGGTATTGGTGAATTTTGCGCATGGCGCCGATGAGGTCGGTGGGGCCGAGGGCATAGCCGATGCGCCAACCGGTCATGGCGTAGTCCTTGCTCATGCCGCCCAGATGCACCGTCCGGTCGCGCATGCCCGGCAACGTGGCGAACATGACATGGCGATGGTCGCCATAGACCAGCCGGTCGTAAATCTCATCGGAGATGACGATCAGGTCGTGCTCTTCGGCGATCTGCGCGATCTTGAGCAGGCCGGCGCGGTCCATGACTGCGCCGGTGGGATTGCTGGGAAAGCCGATGAGCAAGGCTTTGGTGCGTGGGGTGATGGCGGCGGCAATGGCAGCCGGGTCCACATGAAAGTCGTCGGCGGCGTAGGTGGGTACGTCCACCACCGTGCCGCCCGCCAGGATGACGCTCGCAGTGTAGCTGACAAAGCAAGGCTGCGGCACGATCACTTCGTCGCCGGGGTCGAGGATGGCCTGCATGATCAGGTACATCGCCTCGCTCACGCCCACGGTGATCAACACTTCCTTTTCCGGGTCATAGGCGGGCGCGCCGTAGAGATCGCCCAGCTTGCGCGCCACTGCGGCGCGCAGCTCGAGCATGCCTGCGTTGGAAGTATAGGCGGTGTGACCTGCTTGCAACCCGGCAATCCCAGCTTGCAGAATGGGCGCGGGCGTCACAAAGTCCGGCTCGCCGATGCCCAGGCTGATGACGTCGCTCATGGTGGCGGCGATGTCGAAATAGCGGCGGATGCCGGAGGGCGGCACCGCAAGGACGCGGCGGCTCAGGCGGCTATTGTGGTCGCGCAAGTTGCGCAGCGCCGGGCGGCTATCGCCCTCTAGGAGTACATCGTGGGGGCGCTGGTTGGTGACCGCGGAAGGTGTCCACACAGGTGTTTGCGGATTCATATCGAAACCGGCCTCCCTGGCCGGCAGAGATCGTGACAAGGATTGGTGATTGACGGTTGTCATGGGCAGGCAGCGCGCATGTCTGCGCCGCCTGGTCGGGTCGCAACCCGTGGACAAGTCCGGGGAGAGCCGTTCGCAATGCGGATGCCGGTGCTCATCCGCATTGCCGGCGGCTAGCGATGGCCAAACCACCGACGCCATGCCCGACGGGCGAAGCGCGCAGACCGGTGGGAAGGGGGGCGCGCCGCGCGCGACTGGTCATGTGGAGGAGTGTGCGACGCAGCATCCCCCTCGTCCTCCCACCGGCGTGATACACGGGGAGGGAATTCTTTGCTGCGCTCAGCGTGACAGCGGGGGCCCATGCATTGCCGGCGTTCGCTTTCCGCGCCAAAGAGAAACTTCTCAACATGACGGCGCTGTGCCTCCATTGTGAAACGCAGCCGCGGCTTGCGCCATTGGGGAACGGCGCAGATGCCAGCCGCTGTCCTGTTCAAAGGCGTGCGCAGCGCGCAGGATGGTCGCCTCGCCCAGGTGCGGGCCGATGAGTTGTAGCCCGATGGGCAGCCCCTGGCGGTCGAAGCCGCAAGGTATGCTGATCCCGCACATCCCCGCCAAATTCAAGCTGATGGTAAAGATGTCGCTGAGATACATCTCCATGGGGTTGTCGGTCTTTTCGCCGACGCGAAAGGCGGTGGTGGGCGTGGTGGGGCAGGCGATCACGTCCACCGTGGTAAAGGCTTGTTCAAAATCGCGTTTGATCAACGTGCGCACCTGCTGCGCCTTGAGGTAATAGGCGTCATAATAGCCCGCGCTGAGGGCGTAGGTTCCCAGCATAATGCGGCGCTTGACCTCTGGCCCAAAGCCTTCGCCGCGCGTGCGGCGGATGTTCTCAAAGAGGCTGTCGGCGCCGGCGCTATGCCCGAAGCGCACGCCGTCATAGCGGGCTAGATTGGCGCTGGCTTCGGCGGTGGCGACCAAGTAGTAAACCGGCAGCGCTTTGTCGGTGTTGGGCAGGTGAATGGGGACGACCTCCGCACCCAGCGCTGCCAGACGTTCCACCGCGCCGCGCACCGCCGCTTCGACTTCGGGTTGCATCCCGTCCACGAAATACTCGGCAGGCAGGCCGATGCGTAGCCCGCGCACGTCGCCCGTCAATGCCGCCACGTAATCCGGCACAGGCGCGTCGAGACAGGTGCTGTCCAGCGGGTCATGCCCGGCGATGACGCCCAGCAGAAGCGCGGCATCGGCGACATCCTGGGTAATCGGCCCGATCTGGTCCAGGCTGGAGCCGTAAGCGACCAGGCCGAAGCGGCTGACGCGACCATAGGAGGGCTTGAGACCGGTGACGCCGCAGAGCGCAGCCGGTTGGCGCACACTGCCGCCGGTGTCGGTGCCCAGCGCTGCCGGCGCCAATCCTGCGCTCACCGCCGCCGCCGAGCCGCCGCTGGAGCCGCCCGGCACGCGCGCCAGGTCCCACGGGTTGCGCGTGGTGAAATAGCCGCTGTTCTCGGTGCTGGACCCCATTGCGAACTCGTCGGTGTTGGTCTTGCCCAAGATGATCGCGCCGGCATCCGCCAGACGCTGCACCGCGGTGGCGGTATAGGGCGGCACAAAGCCGCGCAGAATCTTGCTGCCGCAAGTGGTCTGGATGCCTGCGGTGGCGAGGACATCTTTGATCGCAATGGGAAGACCCAGGAGCGGCGCGTCTTCGCCGCGGGCGCGGCGGCGGTCGGCTTCGGCAGCTTGGGCCAACGCTTGTTCACCGGTGACGGTGAGATAGGCGCGCACTTGCCCGTCCA
>CAKZVN010000087.1 GCA_937922105.1 uncultured Litorilinea sp. | reverse complement strand
CGCCAAGACCATCGCGGATACCTTCCTGCGCGACAAGGGCTTGACCGAAGAAGGGGCCGTCTTCTACGAGGTGGTAAGCGACACCATCTCCAGCGAGTTGACGATTCCCACACCGGACAATGGTCTGACTGCCGCGGAGATCATGCAGGATGTGACGGAAACGCCCATTGTGTGGCAGGTGATCTATTCGCGGCGCTTGACCGCGGAGGCAGTGACCGCGGCGGGCGTCTTGCAGGAGTTGGAGTTCTCGGTGGTGGGGCCGGGCGCCAAGCAGAAGGTCTATGTGCCGGTGGCGGCGGGGGCCGGCGCGGCGAGCATCTATGCGACGACGCCCGTGGGCGTGCAAGGCGGCTGGCGCGGGATCGAGCCGGTGATCAACGCGGCGACGGGACAGGCGCTGATGGTGGAGGTGTTGACGCCGGACCAAGTCAAGGAACTCTACCTGGCGCTGCCCAACGATGTGCCGCTCAACGATCTGCCGCTGGACGTGACCGATCGCGAGGTCTTGACGCATACGGTTGCGTATTGGGAGGAAGCGCCGGGCGTTAGCCAGGGCGAGATGATCCCGGTCTATGAGTTGTTGGTCCGCATGACCGAGGCGCAAAGTAACGATCCGATTGACGAGTATGTCTATGTGCCCGCGAGCGAGTTGTATATGCGCCCGATTGCGCGCATCATCAGCGCGCCGGAGCGGGTGGCGGCGCGCGCCGGGATCACGTTGACCGCAGCCGATGCCAGCCGCACACTGCGTGATCTGGGCCTGGCGGAGTTCGACCTGGTCTTGGGCAGCGGTCAACCGACGGACTATACCTATCGCTGGACCGCGGACGATCAGCCGATCGGCGAGGGACGCGTGCTGACGGATGTGGTGCTGTCGTATCCTGAGGACAATCGCGCACGCGCGGTGCGCGTGCAACTGACGGTGACGGACAACAACAGCCCCAACGAGTCCTTCTCGACCGCCCATGTGGTGGTGATGGTGGACCCGATTCTCTTTATTCCCAGTGTAGTGCGCTAGCGCTCATGGCATGGCGCGCCGCCGCGCGGCGGTATCAGGTACGCGAAACGGAGCGACCAAGCGGTCGCCCCGTTCTGGGATGTTACCTTTCGTGATGGTGATGGATGGATGATGAGGGGAGGCGGGAACAGTGGTGCAACGCTCCCTTTCTATCACAGGGCGACAGCTCCAACAAGGAGGAATTTTGTAAGGTCACGACTAGCCGGTTTGGTTTGACGGAAGCTGTGAGGGCGTGTACCATCGTCAACGGGCGGCACGGATGGACCGCCATTCACCGGGAAGGAGTTCCTCAGATGGCCCACGATCCCCTGGCTTGGATCGAAGATGAGCTGGCACAGTTGGAGGCTGCCGGTTTGCGTACCACGATCCGCACCATCGAGTCGCCCATGGACGCGTGGGTGACCATCGGTGGGCGGCGTCTACTCAATTTTTGCGCCAACAATTACTTGGGACTGGCGAACCATCCACGTTTGGTCGCGGCGGCGAAGGCGGCGGCAGATGAATTCGGCGTGGGGCCGGGCGCGGTGCGTACCATTGCCGGTACAACGTCGCTCCATGTCACGCTGGAGGAGCGCTTGGCTGCGTTCAAACACGCCGAGGCGTGTATCACCTTTCAGAGCGGCTTCACGGCGAACTTGGCGACAATCCCCGCGTTGGTGGGGCCGGGGGACGTGATCTTTTCCGACGAACTGAACCACGCCAGCATCATTGACGCCTGTCGGTTGAGCCGGGCGAAGGTGGTGCGCTATGCCCACAACGACGTTGCGGATTTGGCGCAGCAAATCGCGAACGTGGGCGAGATGCGCCGCGGTCTGGTGGTGACGGATGGGGTCTTCAGCATGGACGGCGATATCGCGCCGCTGGATGCGATCTGTGACGTTGTCGAGGCGCACGGGTTGATCTTGATGGTGGACGACGCGCACGGGGAGGGCGTGCTCGGGCGCGGGGGCCGCGGCATTGTGGATCACTTCGGGCTGCATGGGCGCGTGCATGTGGAGGTCGGCACGTTGAGCAAGGCCTTCGGCGTGGTGGGGGGCTTGGTCGCGGGGCGGCGCACGGTGATCGAATGGCTGCGCCAGCGCGGTCGCCCGTTCCTCTTTTCCAGCGCGATGACCGCGCCGGATGTGGCAGCGTGTATCGAGGCTGTGCAGCTACTGGAGGAGTCCGACGCGTTGGTGCGGCGGTTGTGGGAGAATGCGGCTTGGCTGCGCGCCGGGATGCAAGAACTGGGCTTTGATACGGGGCAGAGCAGCACGCCCATCTTGCCGTTGATGCTGGGCGATGCGCCGTTAGCCCAACGCTTCAGTAAGATGCTCTTTGACGAGGGGCTATTTGCCATGGCGATCGGCTATCCGACCGTGCCGATGGGCAAGGCGCGTATTCGTGTGATGAACTCGGCGGCACATAGCCGGGCCGATTTGGAGCAGGCGTTGGAGATCTTCGCCCGCGTCGGGCGCGCGCTGGAAGTGATTGACTGATGCCTATGCGGAAACCGGCGATTCTGATCACAGGGGCTAGTGGCGAGGTCGGTCAAGCCTTGATCGAGCATTTGGCCGCGGCTGGCGACAGCAGGTTGCTGAGTATGGATTTGCAGCCGTTGCCGGCGCGGTTGGTGGGGATGAGCACCCATGTGCAAGGCGATTTGCTGGATACGCATCTGCTGGCTCGCTTGGTGAGCGAGTATGAGGTGGATGTGATCTATCACTTGGCTGCGCTGCTCTCGACGCGCAGCGAGGTGACGCCGGAACTGGCGCATGAGGTCAATGTGGAAGGCACGTTGGGGCTGTTACGGTTGGCTGCGGAGCAGACCCAATGGCGCAACCGCGCGATTCGCTTTATCTTCCCCAGTTCGATTGCAGTCTATGGGATGCCCGACCGCGAGAGCAAGCACCTTTACGCGCGTGTACGCGAGTTCGAGTGGAACCAGCCGCGCACCATGTACGGCTGTAACAAGCTCTATTGCGAGATGTTGGGCTGCTATTACAGCCGGCATTATCGCCAGCTGGCGGCGCAGCAACCGGCGACTATTGACTTTCGCTGCGTGCGCTTTCCCGGGTTGCTCAGCGCGTTGACCGTGCCTTCGGGCGGAACCAGCGACTATGGGCCGGAAATGATCCACGCAGCGGCGCGCGGAGAGCCGTATGCCTGCTTTGTGCGCGCGGAGGCGCGCATCCCCTTTATGGCGATGCCGGATGCGGTGAGCGCGCTGCTGCGCTTGGCGAGCGTGCCCCGCTCCAGTCTGTCGCGGCAGGTGTATAATGTGACCGCGTTTAGTTTGAGCGCCGCGCAGATTCGCGCGCGCGTTTTAGCGGCGTTTCCGGATGCCCAGATCGAGTTTGTGCCGGATGTGAAACGCGAGGCGATTGTGGATTCGTGGCCCGCGGACTTGGACGACACCGCCGCGCGCATGGACTGGGGCTGGGCGCCTGCCTATGACTGGGATCGCGCGTTCGACGAGTCTCTGCTCCCGACGGTGCGGGCGCGCTATCAGCACCCGAATTCCTGACAAATCGGTGATGCGTTGCCCGCGCGGGGCGTATCACCTCTCCTAGAACGACGTACATATGGCGCAGCGAGGCGGGACGTCCGACGGCGCGTGGTTGGTGTTGCTGGCTGCGGTCTGCTGGGGGTCAACGGGGACGGCGCAAGCCCTCGCGCCGCTGGGCGCGACGCCGCCCGCGGTGGGCGCGGTGCGTTTGGCGGTGGGCGGCGCGGCGTTGTTGCTCTGGGCGGTGGCGCGGCGAGCTTTCCGCGCGGACCGGCGCTGGTCCTTGCGTGCCACGCTGGCTGCGGCGGCATGTATGGCTGCATACCAGCTCTGCTTTTTCGCAGGGGTGGCGCGCACCGGGGTCGCAGTCGGGACGGTGGTGGCAATCGGGAGCGCGCCGGTCTTGGCGGGCGTGTTCGGGTGGTGGTTGCGCCGGGAGCGCCCCGCGCGTGCCTGGGCTGTGGCGACCGCGCTGGCAGTGACGGGTTGTGCGCTGTTGAGCCTTGCCGGGGGGCAAGACCCCAGTGGGGTGACGTTGGACGCGGCGGGTGTGCTGTTGGCGGTGGGCGCGGGCGGTTCGTATGCGCTCTTCACCGTGTTGAGCAAGGAGTTGGTGGCGCAGCAGCGCCCGGAAGCCGCCATGGGCGTGATCTTTAGCCTGGGCGCGCTGATGCTGTCACCGCTCTTTTTTGTCCTAGACTTTGCGTGGCTGCGCGAGGGGCGCGGGCTGCTGGTGGCGCTGCATCTGGGGCTTGTGACGACGGCGCTCGCTTATGTACTCTTTGCGCAGGGACTGCTTTCGACTTCGGTGGCGACCGCCGCGACGCTGACTTTGGGCGAACCGTTGACCGCGGCCTTGTTGGGGTTGCTGGTGCTGCGTGAATCGGTGACCGCGGTGTCGTTGGTGGGGATGGCGTTGATTGGGGTCGGGCTGTTGGCGCTGGCGCGCGGGACGGGCAATTCCAGGCGAACAGCCGCGCCGGAGACAGCGGATTTTCCCCGCTCAGGAGCATAGACATGAGCGCACAAGGGCCGATCGGTCCACGAACCCATGTGGGCACAGTGGCGCTGGTGGTTGCCGATCTGGCGCGCAGTCTGGACTTTTATTGCACACGCATGGGGTTGCGGCAACTGGCGCAAGCCGGGGCGCCGGATGCGCCGGAGGTGCTGTTGGGTGTCGGGGGACGCGCGCTCTTGTCTCTGCGCGAACAGCGCGGGGCCAAGCCGGTCGGGCGTGGACGTACCGGTCTTTATCACTTCGCGTTGTTGTTGCCGGACCGCGCGCGCCTGGGGCAATTGCTGGCGCGTTTGCTCGCACAGGGAGTGCGCTTCAGCGGTGCGAGCGATCACGGGGTGAGCGAGGCGCTCTATCTGGATGACCCGGACGGGCACGGCATTGAACTCTATCGGGACCGACCGCGCCGCGAATGGCCGCGTACAGCGGGCGGCGCGTTGGCGATGACGCTGGACCCGCTGGACGTGGAGGGGCTGCTGGCGGCGGGGCGCGCCGCACCCGTCGCAGACGGGTTACCGGCAGAGACGGTGATGGGGCATGTGCATCTGCATGTGGCGGATTTGGTCGCCGCCGAACGCTTTTACGTGGGCCTGCTGGGTTTCGAGTTGATGCAGCGATTTGCAGGGCAGGCGCTCTTTGTGGCGGCGGGCGGCTATCATCATCACCTGGGGCTGAATGTGTGGGCCGGGGTGGGCGCGCCGCCGCCTGCCGAGGATGCGGCGCGTCTACGTTGGGCAGAGATTGTGTTGCCCGATCCGGCGGCGCTGGAGGCGACGCTTGCGCGGCTGGCGCAGGCAGGCGTGCCCATGGAGAGCGTGTCCGACGGTATCTTGGTGCGTGACCCGTCATCCAACGGTCTGCTGCTGCGCGACAGCGCACCATGATGGCGCAGGCGTGTGGACGACGGGGCTGGTTGGGAAGCATTCTCCCTTTGTCGCGCAGGATAGCGGCGTATACTCGGATGGCCCATACTGAACGCGGATGGCGGTCAGATTTGTCGCAGGGCGGTACATGGAACCACAAGCGATCCAGGATGACCCAGGTCATAACTTAGTCCAAGCCCAGCTTGCCGAACTGGCAGGCGACTACGCACGCGCAGAGCGGATGGCCCAGAGCGTTTTGGCGCGCTATCGGGCTGCAGGGCATCGCCGAGGAATGGCGCAGGCATATCACTTGCTGGGAGAGATTTGCGCGCGCAGCGCGCGTCCACGACCGGCGCAGGAGCATTTCACCGCGGCCTTGCGCGCGGCGGAGGCTGCCCAAGCGCTCGAGGAACAGGTATTGGCAATGGTGGCGCTGGGCGAGTTGCAGGCGCGGCTGGGCGAGACACAGCACGCCTGGGCGACCTTACAGCGTGCCCAGCACCTGGCGGGTGCTGATGCGGCGTTGGGGGCTTATGCCGCCGTAGGTTTAGCCGGTTTGGCTGCGCAGATGGGGCGCCCCGACGAGGCGATACGCACCATAGAGGCTGCGCTGCAAAGCCAGTTGCGCTTTGGCGACCCGCGCGCCGCGGCGCGTACACGCGCGCGGTATGCCACACTGTTGATGCAGATCGGGCGCCCGGACGAAGCGCAAGCGCTCTATGAGACGGCGCTGGCAGAGCAGCATCGTCTGGGCGACGTGCGCGAGGTGGCGGTAACCCAGGCGGCGCTGGCAGGGCTGTTGCGCCAGCGCGGGGACCCGGCTGCGGCGCATGAACTCTATGTCACCGCGTTGGCGACATTGGATACCCTGGGTGACTTGCAGGAGGCGGCAGGAGTACGCAGTGCATTGGCGGCGCTGGTGACGCAGATGGGCCGCCCACGTGAGGCGTTGGCCCTCTATGAGGCGGCGCTGCGCGCAACTGAACATCTGGAGGACCTGCGAGGACAAGCGGTCTTGGCGCATTCCCTGGCTGCTTTGCATCGTCAGATGGGCGACCCGCAGGCCGCGTTGCAGCTGTATCGCCGCGCGCTGACCGGCGCACAACGCATGGGCGATGTACGCGGGTTGGCGATTGTCCAGCATTCGCTGGCGGAATTATTGGGCGAGATCGGTCATCCGCACGAGGCAGCGGAACTGGAGCAGGCGGCGCTGGCGACGCTGGAACGGCTGGGGGATGTGCGTGGCGCGGCCATTTGCCGGGCTTCGTTGGCGTTTTTGCAGATGCAATGGGGCAACGACGCGGCGGCGGAGAAGCTCTATCAGGAAGCGCTGCGTGGCTATGAGCAAGTGGGCGAGCGCCGCGGCGTGGCAATTACCCAGGACGCGTTGGCGACTCTGTTGGCGCGCCTGGGGCGGGTTCAGGAGGCCTTGGTGTTGGTGGAGGCTGCGTTGCAAACGCACCAGATGCTGGGCGATGTGCGCGAATTGGCGCGCAGCCGCACGACACTGGCGCAAATCCAGCTGCAGGCGGGGATGGTGCACGAGGCCGAAAGCTCGCTCCGCGCGGCTATCGAGTGGTATACGCGGTTGGGCGACCGTCGCGGGGTCGCCACGACTCAGGCTATGCTGGCGACGGTGCTTGCCGAGCTAGGGGACCCGGTGGGGGCGGAACGCACCTATCGCAGCGCACTGGCGGCTGCGGAGTCTGCCGGCGACTCGCGTGGCGCTGCCGTGACCCGCTTGAACTTGGCGCGCTGGTATCAGCGACGTGGTCGTGCGTCGGAAGCGTTGGCGCTGGGGTGGCAGGCGTTGGGTCCGCTGGCGGGCATGGGCTTCAACGAGGACGCGGCCCACGCGCGCACATTGTTGCGTAGCGTGCGCCGAGACTTGGGGGATGCCGGCTTTGCCGCTGCATGGCAAGTGCATATCGGTGAGGAGATGCCGCCGTGGTTGATACAGGCGGATGCGTGAAGCTGCCGGGGAAGGGGTCCACGGCATGTGCGCCGTCCCTGGCGAGGTTGAGGAAGCGGTCGTTGTTTGGTACGGGAGAGACACAGATGACGGGTACGCAAGCAAGACGGGTAGGAGTGCGGCAGCGCCTGGGTCTGTTGGCGGCACTGCTGGCGTTGTTGGCGGCGCTGTTGCCCGGCGCAGGTCCGGCGCAAGCGTCGGCGCAGGCGATTCGCTTCGAGGATTATGCCCTGGAAGTGGTGGACTATCACTTGGCGAACGGGTTGCGCGTGCTGCTGGCGGTGGACGACTCGGCACCGGTGGTGGCGGTGAACCTGTGGTATCGCGTGGGGGGAGCCGATGACCCGCCCGGTCGCTCCGGCTTTGCCCACCTCTTTGAGCATATGATGTTCGAGGGGTCGGAGAATATCCCGGACGGCATGTGGGACAAACTGTTGGAACCCATCGGCGCGCGCAACAATGCCTACACGGCGGCGGACAAGACGGTCTATTGGCAAGTTGCGCCTGCCAACGAGTTGCCGCGCATCCTGTGGATGGAGTCGGACCGGATGCGCTCGCTCCAGGTGACGCAGGCGTCGTTCGAGAATCAGCGGGCTGTGGTGATCCAGGAGTACAACGAGCGGGTTGCCAATGCGCCCTATGGTCGCGCCAACGCGCGACTTTTCAGCCAGCCGGTGCAGGGGTACCCGCCCTATGAGTTGCCGGTGATCGGCAGCGTGGAGGACCTGTTGGCGGCGACGCTGGACGAGGTGATTGCGTTCCATGACCGCTACTACAAGCCCAACAACGCGACGCTGGCGATTGTGGGCGATATTGACATTGCCCAGGCGCAGGCGTTGATCCAGGCATACTTCGGCGATATTCCCGCCGGTGAGCCTGTGCCGTCGGCGCTGGAGATTTATCCGCGACCGGAGGCCTTCCCGGTGACGGGCAGCGATCCGGAGAGCAGCTGCCTGTTGGGCACGACCGAAGTGTTGATTGACCCCCAAATCCGCATTCCGCGCGTGGGGATGACCGTAGTCGGCCCACCGCGCGGGGAGCCGGATTACTACGCATTGGAACTGCTCACCGCAATTCTGTCGGGGGGTAACGCCAGCCGGTTGCAGCGCAACATTGTGCAGCAGGGGCACGCGGTGGCAGCCTTTGCCGGGACAAACCCGTTGCGCGGTTTGACTATTTTCTACGCGGCGGCGCTGCCCAATGTGGGCGGTTCGGTGGACGATGTGGCAGCGCGCATGTTGGCAGAGTTTGCCAAGATTCGCGAAGAGGGCGTGACCGAGGCGGAGTTGGCGCGCGTCAAGCGGCAGATTCAGGTGGACACACTGGTCTCCTATCGTCAGAGTGTGCTCAACAGCGCCGAATGGATTCAGGATGCGACGCTGATCTTCGGCGACCCCAACAGCATCGTGATGGAGTTGGAGATGTACGAGGCGGTGACCGTGGCGGATGTGCAGGCTGCGGCGCAACGCTATCTGTGCGACTCGCCCATGAATTTCCAGTATGTCTATCGCGAGGGCGAGGAGACGCGTGACGAGGAGACCGCGGTGGTAGTCACCCCCAACTTGGACGCGCAAGGTGGTCTGGCGGCGATTGAGCCGCTGGTGCTGCCGGAGGAGGCGATCGCCGCGCTGCCGGAGGGGACGGTGACGCGCAGTGATGTGCCCGCGCCGCTGGGCGATCTGACCAGTAATTTCCCGCCCTTTGAGACTTTCACCTTGCCCAACGGCTTGCAGGTGATCTTTGTGGCGCAGCGCGAGGTTCCCAAATTGCGGCTCCAACTCTCGGTGGGCGGCTCGAACCCTGCAGTGGGACCGGAGCAGCAGGGGATTGCGCGCTTGCTGGCAGATGTAATCACGCGCGGGACGGTGAAGCGTTCGGCAGACAGCATTGCCGAGGCGATCGAGTCGGTGGGCGGGTCCATCTCGGCAAGCGCGGCGCTGGAGTGGACGACCATCTCCGTGGAGGCGCTCACGACCGATACGACGTTGGCGTTTGATCTGTTGAGCGATGTGGCGCGCTATGCCACCTTCCCCCAGCAGGAATTCAATGTGGCTCAGGCGCGCTACTTGACCAGCCTGGAGGCGGACTCGGTCAACCCGGAGAGTATGGCGAACCGGCAGTTCAGCCGCGTGGCGTTCGGCAATCACCCCTACGGCTACATTACGACGCCGGAGACGGTGGCAAGCCTGACTCGCGACGATGTGCGAGCCTTCTACCGCACCTTCTATCGCCCCAACAATGCGCTCTTGGTGATCGTGGGTGACCTGACGTTGGAGGAGGCGCGCACCCAGACCGAGCGGGCGTTCGGCTACTGGCGTCCTGCCGAGGTCCCGGACTATCTGAACTATCCGCCGCGCGATCCGGCGGATACGTCGGTGATCTACTTGGTGGACCGCCCCAACTCGGAGCAGGCGACGATCCAGGTGGGCAATATCGCGATCAACGCGCGCAATCCCGACCGCTACGCGCTGGAGATTGTCAACAGTGTGTTGGGCAGCGGCTCGTCGTCGCGGCTCTTCCGCAATCTGCGCGAGGAGAAAGGGTTGACCTACGGCGTGTATAGCCGTTTTGCGCGGCCCAACGACGAGGCATCCTTCCGCGTGTTGGGCGATTTCGACCAGAATGCCGCGGGCGAGGCAATCCGTGAGATTTTGGCGGAATTACGGCGCATCCGCACGGAACTGGTGGACGACCAGGAACTGGAGGACGCAAAGGGTAAGGTAGTGGGCGGCTTTGCGCTGGCGATGGAGGATGCCGGACGCTTTGCCGATCAACTGGCGATTCGTGCCCTGACCGGCGTGCCGATTGAGGAACTGAACGAATACCTACCCCGGCTGGAGGCAGTGACCGCGGAGGAGGTGCTCAATGCGGCTGCCAAGTATATTGACAGCGAATCGCCGGTGATCATCGTGGTGGGTAATGCCGAGCTGCTGGAGCCGCAGCTGGCAGAGATTGCGCCTGTGCGCGTGGTGGACGGCGAGGGGCGCGTGATCCGGGAATAGATTCTCGGCACGTTGCGCAACAAGCAAGGAGATGACAGCGATGGGCGGTGCGAAAACCGCCCGTCGCCGCGCAAGGGACGGGGTAATGAACCAATCTGCTCAGTCTATCTAGCTGGTCTGTTCGCCAAGTAGCCGTCACTCTGAGGAGCGCAGCGACGAAGAATCCCGGCACGATCACCAGAGGGGGATGCTTCCCTTCGCAGCGCTCAGGGCGGGCAGCTGCGCTCAGCATGACCATATCCGACACTTGGCGATCAAACCACTAACGCCCGCAGATCCTAACTCTCGCGGACTTTGTAGAGGTGGCGCGGTTAGTTGAACAGGGCACCGATGCTTTCGCCGGTGTGGATGCGGCGGATGGCTTCGGCGAAGAGGGGGGCAACCGAGAGCTGTTTGAGCTTGGGGAAGTGTTTAGCGACCGGCACCGCGCAGGTGTTGGTGACGATGAGTTGCTCCAGCGGGCTGCCTTGCAGGTTGTGGACTGCGTTGCCGCACAGGATGGGATGGGTCGCGCCGGCGATGACGCGCTCCGCGCCCGCCTTGAGCAGGGTGTGGATGGTGGTCACCATGGTCGTGCCAGTGGCAATTTCATCCTCAAAGACCAGCGCGGTGCGCCCGGAGACTTCGCCCACCACAAAGCCCTGCTGGATGTTGTCGTCGCCCACACGGCGCTTGTCAATGATGGCGAGAGGGAGATGCAGTCCGGCGGCGATGCGCCCGACACGCTTGGCGCCGCCGGCATCGGCAGCGACAACGACGGCGCGGGAGAGGTCGTAGTGTGCTTTGATGTATTCGGTGATGATGGGGGTCGCGGTCAAGTGGTCCACGGGGATGCTGAAAAAGCCGTGGACTTGCGGCGCGTGGAGGTCCATGGTGAGAACGCGATTGGCGCCTGCGGTCTTGAGCAGGTCGGCGATCAGTCGCCCGGTGATGGAGATGCGCGGCGCGTCTTTCTTGTCGGAACGGGCATAGGAGTAGTAGGGGATGACCGCGGTGATGCGCCGTGCCGAGGCGCTGCGCAGGGCGTCCAGCGTGATCATCAACTCGAGGATGTGATCGCTGACCGGCGGGGTGAAGGACTGCACCACAAAGACATCTCGTTCGCGCACGTTTTCCAG
>CAKZVN010000086.1 GCA_937922105.1 uncultured Litorilinea sp. | reverse complement strand
CAACCCGGTGCAGCACGTGCGCATCAAGCCGCCGGAGCATCTCACCCCCAAGGACGAAAACGGGCGCGTACAGTTGGGCGCGACGCCGTGGCACCAAGACAACGGCGTTGTCCTGCCTGAGGCCGATGAGACCGAGATGCTCACTGTCTGGTTCCCGTTGTTGGATGCGCCCATCGAAGCCGGGCCGCTGGAGGTGATCCCGTACAGCCACCGCGACGGCATCCGCACCCACTGTCCGCGTCCCGGTATCGGGCTGTCCATTCCGGACGCGCTGCTGGAGAAAGAGCAATCTATTCCCATTCCGCTCAAGCGCGGGGATGTGCTTTTCTTGCACCGGCGCACTTGCCATGCATCGCTCTCCAACGTGAGCGACAATGTGCGCTGGAGCTTTGACCTGCGCTACAATCCGATCGGTCAGGCGACGGGACGCGGCGCGTTCCCCGGTTTTGTGGCGCGCAGCAAGGCCAACCCGGAATCCGAGCTGCATGACCCACAGGAATGGGCCAATCTCTGGTATGCCACGCGGGCGCGCATGGCTGCGGAGAACGAGAACAAGCCGTTTAACCGCTGGGACGGCAGCGCGCCGGTCTGCGCGTAAGGGCTTTCCTCCTGGCTGGACCATTGCGCGTCGGATACGCGCGTTACTCTATTCGATGCATGCGCCATGCCCGCGGCTGGGAATGGCGCATGCCCTGTTTGGCGAGAAGCGAGGAGCATCATGGAGACGTTGCGCGACAAGGTGGCGATTGTCACCGGGGGCGCGATGGGGATCGGGGGCGCGTCGGCGCGACAATTGGCAGCGCACGGCGCGCGGGTCTTGGTCGCCGATGTGGACTTGGCCGCGGCCGAGGCCAATGTGGCGCGTATTGAGGCGGCAGGCGGTCGCGCGGCGGCGGGACGCTATGATGTGAGCGACCCGGAGCAGGTTCGTGCCATGGTCGCCGACGCGGTGAGCCGCTTCGGGCGGCTGGATATTTTGGTCAACAACGCCTATAACCGCAAAGAGCCGGACGGCAGCGCGTTGACCATCAGCGACAGCGCGCTGGATTATGCCCTCACGATCATGGTCAAGTCGTTGGTGTGGGCTGTGCGCGCCGCGGTGCCGGAGATGAAGGAGGGCGGCAGCATCATCAACATTGCGTCGGTGCACGGCTTTCTGATGGCCCCGGCGACGCTGGCGTATGAGACGGGCAAGGCCGCGGTGATCGCCATGACCAAGCAGATGGCGATTGACTTCGGCCCGCAAGGCATTCGCGTCAATGCCATTTGTCCGGGCCATATTGTCACCGAGCGCATGGCGCAGCGTTGGCGCGGCCATGAAACGCTCTATGGTCTGGTGAAGGCCCAATACCCCATCGGGCGCACGGGCACGCCCGACGACATCGCGCACGCAGTGCGGTTCCTGGCTTCGGAGGAGGCCGCGTTCATCACCGGGCACGCGCTGGTGGTGGACGGCGGCATGACCATCCAGTTGCAGGAGAATTTCGGTTACGCCCAGGCGCGCTATACGCGCGCGAACCCGGATATTCGCCTGCCGGGGGAATAGCCGCGGGACGGGGCGCACCGTCGCTGAGATGAACGGGTGAAGAGATAGCGTCAAAAGGCAGTGCCGCTCACACTGCCTAGGCGCTTCTATGCTATAATCCAGGCCAAGCACTACACTACAGTGCTGTGGGCAACAATCCACACCACAATTGACCGTTGCACACACCTGCCTGCGGCGGGCGCTGGTGTGCAGCGTCTCCATCCATAAGCGGCTGTCCCCCGTTAACCGAAAGGAAGCTCCATTGTCGTACAATCGTGGCAACCCCTTGGACGAGTTGCAGGATGAACTCGCCCGCAGGCTGGCAGGCCGCAGCAGGCTCGTCTCCATTGGCATTGTGGCGGCGCTAATTCTGCTTTGGCTCGGCTCGGGCATCTACATTGTCCAACCGGGTGAAGAAGGTGTGGTCCGCACGTTTGGTCGTTTCACCAACGTGACCGGGTCCGGGTTGAACTATCATCTGCCCTGGCCCTTCCAACAGGTGACCATTGTGGATGTGCAAGGCATCCGTCGCGCCGAGATTGGTTTTCGGACCAATGCACGCGGCGGCAAAGAGCAAATCCTCAATGAGGCACTCATGCTGACGCGGGACGAGAATATCGTCCAGGTGGAATTGTTGATCCAATATCGGGTCGGCAATTCGCGAGATTTTGTGTTCAATGTCCAGTTCCCGGAGACGGTGCTGGTGACCAGCGCCGAGGTAGCCCTGCGCAGCGCGGTGGGCCAAATGACCATTGACGCCGTGATCACCGAGGAGCGTGCGCGCGTGCAGGACGAGACACGCGTCTTCCTGTCACGGCTGATGGAGGACTACGGCACGGGCATCCTGGTGACGGATGTGCGCTTGCAGGTGGCAGACCCGCCGGAGGAGGTACGCGATGCCTTCCAAGAGGTGGTGCGCGCCCAAGCGGACAAGGAGCGGCGCATCAACGAGGCGCAGGCCTATGCCAATGACGTGGTGCCGCGCGCCCGCGGTGAACGCCAGCGCCTGATCGAGGAGGCGACCGCGTTCCGTGATCGCGAAATCCTGCGCGCGCAGGGTGAAAGCGAGCGCTTCCTCTCGGTCTTGACCGCGTATCAGATGGCGCCCGAGACGACGCGCGAACGCCTGCACATCGAGGCGTTGGAGCGGGTGCTGCGCGATGTGGACTTGATCCTGTTGGATCGGGAGACAGTGGGCGGGCAAGTGTTGCCCTTCCTTCCCCTCACCGAGACCAATACCACTACCACCCCGCGCGCCGCCGCGGCAAGCACGCAGGGGGACTAAGCCATGCGTAACCTAATTCTCCCCATCGTTGTCGTGGTCGTCGTGGTCGGTTTGATCCTGATTCCCCAGGCGGTCTTCATCGTGGATGAGACCGAGCAGGCGATCATCTTGCAATTCGGTGATCCGGTGGCGATTGTGCGCGAACCCGGTCTGACCTTCAAGGTCCCGTTCATCCAAAACGTGATTAAGTTCGACAAGCGTGTGCTTTCCAGCGATGCGCCGCCCCAGGAATATCTGACTTCGGACAAGAAGCGTCTAGTGGTGGACCATGTGACGCGCTGGCGGATTGACGATCCGCTCACCTTCTTTAAGGCTGTGCGCACCGAGGCTGGCGCGCGTGCCCGTCTAGACGACATCGTTTTCTCGGAACTGCGCCGTGAGCTGGCGTCCGTGGGTTTCTTTGATGTGATTGCGGCCCAGCGTGAGGCCATCGAAGAGCGTGTCGCCGAATCGGCGCGACGCACGGCTGCCGAGTTCGGGATTCACGTGGTAGATGTGCGCACCAAACGCGCCGATCTCCCGCGTGAAGTGGAGCAGAGCGTCTTCGACCGCATGCGCGCCGAGCGCCAACGTGAATCTGCCCTCCTGCGCGCCGAGGGCGAGGAGCAGGGCAACATCATCCGCGCCCAGGCTGATCGCGAAAGCGCGGTCACCACCGCCGAAGGCGAGCAACAGGCCCAGCGACTGCGCGGTGAGGGCGAGGCCGAGGCTATCCGCATCTTTTCTGAGGCGCTCAGTCGCGATCCGGAGTTCTACTCGTTCTTGCGCCGGTTACAGGCCTATGATGTGGTGCTCAAGTCCGGCGACCGCTTGGTGGTGCCGGTGGATAGCGAGTTCTTCCGCTATCTATTGAATAAGGACCTGCTCGCGCGCGAGTAGATGCAAGTGTTGCCAAGCGATTTGCAGAAGTAGTACCTATTCATGGATCGCCGCCATCCCGGAAGCAGCTTCTGGGATGGCGGTCGGTTGTTTGCTCTCCCAACCGATTCCATCGGTAGGTGAAAGGGACAAGCGAGCGTCATGGGCGACGAGCGTATCCGCGCGGTCTATCTGATCGAGACGGCCCATCCGTTGGAGAAGGCTGCCGCGATCATGGCGGGTGAGCAATCCTCCGGGACTTTTGTGGCGGTGCCGAGGGAGACGCCGGAGTTGGTGGCGCGTTTCGGCGCGCAGGTCGAGCGTATTGTGGAACTGGAGACGGTTGCTGCGCCGAGCCTGCCGGGGTCTAAGCCGCCCAGGGGGCAGGCGGCGCCGGTCTATCGTCGCGCCCAGGTGACGCTTTCCTTCCCGCCGGACAACATCGGCCCCTCCTTGCCCAATCTGCTGACGTTGGTGGCGGGCAACCTCTTCGAGTTGTCGCCCTTTTCCGGGCTGCGCCTATTGGATATGGAATTGCCGGCGGCTTTTGTGGCAGCGCAACCGGGACCGCAGTTCGGCGTGGCAGGGACGCGGCGCTTGGCGGGCGTCTATGACAGGCCGCTCATCGGCACCATCATCAAGCCCAGCGTGGGCTTGGCCCCCGCCGAGACCGCAGCCCTGGTCAAGACGCTGGCGGAAGCCGGGCTGGACTTTGTTAAAGACGATGAACTGATGGCAAACCCGCCCTATGCGCCGCTGGCGGCGCGCGTGGACGCGGTGATGGCGGTGGTGCGCGAGCACGCCCAGCGCACCGGCAAGCCGGTGATGGTCGCTTTCAACATCACCGACGACCTGGAGTCCATGCTGCGCCATCATGACACGGTGTTGGCTGCGGGTGGGACCTGCATCATGGTCAGCCTGAATAGCGTGGGGTTGACCGGGTTACTGGCACTGCGTAAACACAGCCAATTGCCTATTCACGGTCATCGCAATGGATGGGGTGCGCTAAGCCGTCACCCGTTGTTGGGCTTCTCGTATGTGGCGTGGCAGAAGTTTTGGCGCTTGGCAGGCGCGGACCATCTGCACGTCAATGGGTTACGCAATAAATTTTGCGAATCGGACGCGTCGGTGATCGAGGCGGCGCGCACTTGTCTCACGCCGTTGGCGAGCAGCCCGCCGGTGATGCCGGTCTTTTCGTCGGGCCAATGGGCGGACCAAGCCGCCGACACCTATGCAGCCTTGCAGAGTGTGGACTTGATGCATTTGGCGGGTGGCGGGATCATGGCTCATCCCGGCGGCCCCGCAGCGGGCGCGGCTGCCATGCAACAAGCCTGGGCAGCGGCGGTTGCCGGCATTCCTGCAGCCGACTACGCGCGCACGCATCCGGAACTGGCGGCTGCGCTGGAGTTCTTTGGGCGAGGCGGTGCATGAGCGACCGGCTCTTGAGCTATTACGGCGACGACCTCACCGGCTCCACGGACGTGATGGAGGCCTTGACGCTGGGTGGCGTGCCCACGGTGCTCTTCCTTCAGCCGCCGACCGACGCGCATTTGGCCGAGTTTGCCGGCTGTCGTGCCTTCGGGATTGCCGGCATCAGCCGTTCCATGAGTCCCGCGCAAATGGATGCGGAGTTGGTCCCGGCTTTTACACGATTGGCCGAGATCGGCGCGCGCTTTGTGCATTATAAGGTCTGCTCGACGTTTGATTCGTCGCCCACCACGGGCAGCATCGGTCACGCCATTAACATTGGACAGGCGATTCTGCGCTCGGCTTTTGTGCCGCTGGTGGTGGCTGCGCCTGTCCTCAAACGCTATGTGGTCTTCGGCAATCTCTTTGCCGGGGTGGGCAGCGAGACCTACCGGCTGGACCGCCATCCGACCATGAGCCGCCACCCCATCACGCCCATGACCGAGAGCGACCTACGCCGCCATCTGGCGTTGCAGACTACCAAGTCCATCGGCCTGGTGGACCTGTTGGCGCTGGCGCAGCCCGCAGCCGACCTGGACGCCACCATCGAGCGTCTGCGTGCCCAGGGGGTCGAAATTATTCTGTTCGACACCGTAGATGAGACTCATCTGGTCGCAATCGGGCGCGTTTTGTGGGAACGGTGCGCGGCGCGCGGGCAGTTTGTGGTGGGGTCGTCGGGCGTGGAATATGCGTTGACGGCGTATCTGCGCCGCGCGGGGTTGCTGACGCCGATGGTACCGCCGCCCGCGCCGCCGGTCGTGGCACAGGTGGTGGTGATGGCGGGGAGCGCCGCGCCCACCACTGCCGCCCAGATTGCCGCCGCCATCGAGCGGGGGTATGCAGGGATCCGGGTGGATGCCCCCGCGCTTATAGACCCGACCTATGCGGATGCAGCCCGGGAATTTGCGGTGGCGGCTGCGCTGGAAGCGCTGGGGCGGGGCGCAAGCGTGGTGCTCTATGCCGCGCGCGGCCCGGACGACCCGGCGCTGGCGACGACGCGCACCCGCGCGCGACAGTTGGGCATTCCCGACCACGAGGTCGGGCAACGCTTGGCGCGCGCCCAGGGCGAAATCTTGGCGCGCATCGTGGCGACGACCGGGCTGCGTCGCGTGTGCGTGGCGGGGGGTGATACGTCAGGTTATGTGGCGCGCGCGTTGGGGATTTACGCGCTGGAGATGGCGACGCCGGTGGCGCCGGGCGCGCCGCTCTGCCGCGCGCATTCCAGCGTGCCTGCGTTCAACGGGCTGGAAATTTCACTCAAGGGGGGCCAAAACGGCCAAGCCGATTATTTTGAACAAATCCGCCGAGGAGGACGGCAATGAGCGAGCAGATTACCGTGGCGTTGATGGGCGCGGGCGGCAAGATGGGCCGTCGCGTCACCAACAATTTGTTGAAATTTCCGGAGTACCGTGTGCTCTATGTGGAGGTGAGTCCGCGCGGCATCCAAGCCCTGGCTGAGCAGGGCTTGCAAATCACGCCCCAAGACGAGGCGCTCGCCCAAGCCGACATCGTGGTGTTGGCTGTGCCCGATGCGTTGATCGGGCGCATCTGCGACGACATCGTGCCCAAACTGCGCAGCGGGACCATGGTGGTAGGGCTGGACCCGGCTGCGGGCTATGCCGGGGTCTTGCCGGAGCGCAAGGACATCACCTACTTTATCACCCACCCGTGCCACCCGTCGGTCTTCCAAGAGGAGTCGGACCCGTTGGCGCGCCGCGATTGGTTCGGCGGGGTCCATGCCGCGCAGAGCATTGTCTCGGCGCTGCACCAGGGACCGGAGGAGGATTACGCCAAAGGCGAGGCGTTGGCGAAGGCTATGTACGGCCCCATCATTGCGTCGCACCGGGTGACGACCGAGCAAATGGCGATCCTGGAACCGGCGCTGGCGGAGACACTGGCGGCGACCTGTATCACCATCATCCGCGAGGGCATGGACGAGGTGATCCGCATGGGCGTGCCTGCGGCGGCGGCGCGCGATTTCCTCTTGGGACACATCCGCACCGAGTTGGCGATCATCTTCGACGAGGCGGGTTTCCCCTTCTCGGACGGGGCCAAATTGGCTGTGGAGCAGGCCAAGCCCTTGATCTTCCGCGAGGACTGGAAGAGGATCTTCGACCGCGAGGAGTTGCAAAAGAGCGTGCGCACCATTGCCCACGCCGGCGAGTAAAGAGTCCGTGCGCTCGGTAGCCGTTGTTCTGAGTTCCCGATGTCCCGTGATGTGTCGGCGGGGCATTGGGAACTCCGCAAGACTTCCTTCACTCCTTCGTGGTTTGATCGCCAAGTAGAAAAGGAGGTCATGCTGAGCGCAGCGAAGCATCCCCCTCTGGTGAGTTGCCGGGATTCTTCCCTTCGTAGGAGTCAGGGCAGGCCGTCGCTACGCTCCTCAGAATGACGGCTACATGGCGCTCAGACCACTTGGCGATCAACCCGGCAAGGGGCGCGTGCGAGATCGGTGCGCTTAGCTGTCGGTAACGCGGACCAGGAAGAGGGGGCACGGCGCGCGCTGCAAGACTTCGGCGGCGACATTACCGTGGAGCCAGCGACTCAAACCCAACCGCGCATAGGTTGTTTTGACGATGAGGTCAGCCTTGATCTCTTTGGACATGGCGACGATGGTGTCGGCGATGGAGTAGCCCTCGGCGATGCGGGTCGAGACGCGCAATCCCCGCCCCGCCAACCGTTCTTTGATGGCACCCAGGTAGGTCTGCGCGCGCTCGCGGTCAATGGTGGTGTCGAAGAGCGCAGCGACACCATGCGGCAGTGGGTCGAACTCCGACGCCGCGGTGGTACGCAGTTGGATGACCCAGCCGAGGACCAGATCGGCGTCGTATTGGCGTGCCAGCGATTCGGCGTAGGGAATGGACTCCTCGGCAAGGCGGGAGCCGTCCAGCGGTAGTAGGATGGTGCGAAACATGCGTTACCTCCCGGATAGCCTGGTAGCCGGTGTTGATGGGGCCGCAGCGTTGCAAGGGCGCAAACGGTGGGGCCGCCCTGTCGTTTGGTGGAGGGACTGCGCGCCGCGGCTTTCATTCTCGCAAACCTTTTTGTAGAATGCAATTGCGTTTTTTCCGGTTGTACTCCCCATAATCTACCTGAGTGACGACTCATCCTTGACCCGTCGCGGCGCGCGACGGGCACAATCCATTCGGTGACGAGGCGAGCCATGACCAAGGTCCGTATCGGTTTTATCGGCGCAGGTTGGTGGGCCACAGCCAACCACATTCCCTTGTTGGCACAACACCCGGATGTGGAGTTGGCGGGCGTCTGTCGCCTGGGCCGCGAGATGCTGTTGGCGGTGCAGGAGAAGTTCGGCTTTCCGTTTGCCACGGAAGATTATCACGAGTTGTTGGCGCAGGGGCTGGACGGCGTGGTGGTCACGTCACCCCATCATGTGCACTATGAACATGCGCGCGCCGCACTGTTGCAGGGCTGCCATGTCATGGTGGAGAAGCCCATGACGCTGCGCGCCGACCATGCTTGGGAACTGGTGAACTTGGCGCGCGAGCGCAACCTGCATCTGCTCGTGCCCTATGGGTGGCAGTACAAGGCGATCAACCACAAGGCCAAGCACTACTTGGATCAAGGGCTGGTGGGGACGATTGAACATGTGGTGTGCCAGATGGCTTCGCCCACCAAGGCGCTGTTTGGGGGCAGCGGCGCGCCGCCGGCCCAACAGCGCGCCAACTTCACCGAACCGGACCCGGCGACCTGGCAGGGCAAGGAGCAAGGCGGCGGCTATGCCCACGGGCAACTCACCCATGCTGCGGGGCTGCTGTTTTGGTTGACCGGGCTGCGCGCGCAGACAGTCCAGGCGCATACCAGCGCGCCCAACGCCCAAGTGGACCTTTACAACGCGGCGACGGTGATCTTTGACGGCGGCGCGCTGGGCGTAGTCTCCGGCGCGGCGACCTTGCCGCCCGGTAGCCCGTTTCAGGTGGATATCCGCATTTTCGGCAGCGACGGCGCGCTCTTCCTGGACTTGGAGCGGGCGCGGTTGGAGGTGGTGCGCCACGACGGCACGCGACTTGCGGAGGAGCTGGCGCCCGACGCGGGGGCCTACAGCTGCGACGACCCGCCCGCGCGGTTTGTGGAACTGATCCAGGGGCGTGGGGTGAACGATTCGCCGGGTGAGGCTGCGGCGCGTTCAGTGGAGTTCATTGACGCCATGTTGCGTTCGGCTGCGGCGGGCGGCGCGGCGACGCGTGTCTACTGAGCGACCCGGACGCCATCGCACACAGTCACGAGGGAACCGATGACCTACACAACCGACCAATATGAGGGGATGATCGCCGAGACGGTGACCCTACAGGGCTTCAACGGCGACACCATCAATGCCTATTTTGCGCGACCGATGGGGCCGGGACCCTATCCGGCGATGGTGATGGTGCATCACATGCCGGGCTGGGATGAATGGTATCGGGAGGCAACGCGCAAGTTCGCGCACCACGGCTATCTGGCGCTATCGCCCAATCTCTATGCGCGGGCCGGACACGGCACACCGGAGGATGTGGCGGCGAAGGTGCGCGCCGAGCGAGGCATCCCCGACGACCAAGCGGTGGGCGACCTGGCGGCTGCCATGCGGTACTTGCGCAGTCTGCCCCAATGCAACGGCAAGGTGGGCATCTTCGGCACCTGTTCAGGGGGCCGCCATGCCTATCTGACCGCGTGCCGCGTGCAGGGCTTTGATGCGGTGTTGGATTTGTGGGGTGGGCGCGTCGTGATGGCGCCGGAGGAACTGACCGACAAGCAGCCGGTTGCGCCGCTGGATTATACATCCGGGCTGTCGTGCCCGTTGTTGGGACTGTTCGGCGAGGAGGATCGCAGCCCGTCACCCGAACAAGTGGCGCGCCACGAGGAGGAACTGCGCCGCCTGGGCAAGCAGTATGAATTCCATATGTATCCCGGCGCAGGGCATGGATTTTTCTACTATAATCGGCCTGCCTATCGCCAAGAGCAGGCGGTGGACGGTTGGGAGAAGATCTGGCGCTTCTTGGCGAAGCACTTGGCGGCGTAGTGGGGCATTGGGCTATACCGCGTACAATCGGTTGGCAAGGAGAGAGGGCGCATGTGTACCATGATTGCGGAGAAGATCGCGATTGACGGCGCGGGCAAGCAGGCGGGCAAGTGGTTTACGCTGCACCAGGCCCACGTGTCCTATGACCATCCCTTCCACGCGCCGCATGAGCATACGCTCAATTTGGATTTTGTGGATGCTGCCGAGGGGCTGGGCGCGCGCGTGGCAGTGGAGTTGAGTCTGGAGTCGGCGCGCGCGTTGGTAGCCACCATCCAGGCAGTGCTGGCGGAAGCCGAGGCTGGGGGCCATCTGGTGTAGCCGCGACGCGCTATTTGCGCCGGTTGCGCTTGCGTGAGGCCGCGGCAATCTTGCGTTTTTTCTTTTTCTTGGTCTTTTGCGCGCGCAATTCTTTGTTGGAGGGTCCGAACGGCAACCCAGCCGGTCGTGGCAGTAGCGTGGCGGGGGAGTGCGCCGGACGCTCGCCCGACCAGTTGAGTCTGCTCAGGGTGGCATGGATGTCGTCCGGGGCATGGAAGCGTTGATGTTGCCAATATCGTTCATCGGCTTGCTGCCAGCCGTCGCCGAGGGTGTGTCGGATACTCTCGAGATCAATGAAGTTCGGGTCCAGGATGTCTTTGGCATAACCCTGTTCGATGAGGGGCAGTAGTTCTACCGGGCGCAGGTCCAGGGACTCCGCCATGAGCAGCGTGGCGAACTCGGAGTCTAGCGCATACTCTTGTTCAAGGATCTCGCGGATGAACTGGAGAATCTCATCCCGATCGGCTAATTCTGAGCGCACGGCAAGAACAAGGGCCGCGGCTGCCGCGCTGCGCGCAAATATATTGGCGGCCTGGTCTGCGACGAGGTGTTTGATGCCACTATAGTCGCCCGCGCAGGTCGCCAGCAAGATGGTTGCGTAGTCCTCGGTGATAAAGTCCCCATAGTGGCGCCACTGGGCGTCGTCGTCCATGCGACCGATTTCCAGGAGCGCCGCATGGGCCTCGGCTGCGCGAAAGTGCCCCAACAGGTAAGCGGCATAGACGTGGGCAACCTGGTAGGCCGTGGTATCCGGGTTGCGACTGACGTCGTGCAACACCTCGATGAGCGCAGGGATGATGGCATTGCGCTGGGCAAGCGCTGCTTCCACGGCGTCGCGCTGATGGCGCCCCGGGTCGGCCTCGAACTGGGCAAGGATGGACTGGGGCGTCCACGGTGTTGCTGGTTTGGTGTTCTCGTCGGTGCTCATGCGAGGGGTATTTATACTGTACGCCTATTGTTCAAGGGGGTTGTCGGGTTGAGAGCGTGCAAGTGCACGTCCGGCTACATTGCGCCCCACCAGGGTTCACCCGGGGCAAGGTTGGCGCGCAGGTACTCCTCGTCCAGTTCCACGCCCAAGCCGGGCCGGGTAGAGACGGTCATGTAGCCGTCCTTGATCTCCAGCGGGTTGGGGTTGGCCCAACGCAGAGACGTTGCGCGGCGGGTGCATTCCAGCATAGGACAGTTGAAGAGCGCGGCAGAGAGTTGCTGCGACGCCATGTTGAGGATCAGCCCGCTGACGTTGTGCAAACAGATGGGGATGCGATAGAGCGCGGCCAAGTCTGCGATCTGTTTGACGCCGGTGATGCCGCCGGAGTTGATCAGGTCGGGCTGGAGGATGTCCACGGCCTGGGTTTGCAGGAAGGGCAATGCCTGTTCGGCTAACTCGATGTTTTCGCCGGTCATAATGGGCAACCGCGTCGTGCGGCGCAGCGCGGTCCAGGCGTCGGAAAAGTGGGGCGCCAGGGGGTCTTCATAAAAGAGGGGCTGGATTGGCTCCACAGCCTGGGCGACGCGGATGGCGCTGGGCAGGTCCAACTCGTTGTGACAGTGGACGATGATGTCTATGTCGTCGCCCAGGGCTTCACGCGCCAGCACGTAGGCGCGGTGAACGGCACGCGCCTCCGCCGGCCCGATGCTGGGCGTATATTGCTGCATGGGCACCTTGAGCACGTGGTGGATATCAATCTTGAAGGCGGTGAAGCCGTGTGGATCGGCTTTGAGTTCCGCGGCGCGGTCGCGCCATTCGGCGGCGCTGAGGAAGTCCCCGCCACCGCAATGGGAGTAGAGGCGGATGCGCTCGCGGAAATTGCCGCCCAGCAGCCGCGAGACGGGCTGGTTGAGCAGTTTGCCTGCTAGGTCCCACAACGCGATGTCAATCCCGCTGAGGATACGCACGACGCGTCCTCGTTGGGGATAGGCATGGAACATGTTGTGGAAATGGACTTGGATGGCGAGCGGGTCCTTGCCGATGAGGCCCAGATGGGGCAGCCGCGGGCCTGCCAACCCGGCAATGACTTCGCGGGCAAAGGGGCCGCTGCCGTGACACTCACCATAGCCGGCGACCCCGGCGTCGGTTTCGACTTTGAGCAGGGTGCGCCCCTCGGCGAGTTGCATGGCTTTGATCGCAGTGATTTTGACATCCCCCTGGCGCGCAGCCAAGAGAGGATCATAGGCAGTGGGTAGGTGACCGGTGGTGAGTGTGGACATGCTTCTGCTCGCGGCGTTGTTCCAGAAAGGTGGATGGTCGTGCGGATGGCGGTTGCAGCGTTGATCAACGCGGGCGGTGACAGCACGCGCATGGGTACGCACAAGGCGTTGTTGCCTACACCGCCGGACGGGCGACCGTTGCTCGCGCATATGCGCGACGTGGTGGCGCAAGCCCACCTTGCGCCGGTGTGGGTGGTCGCCAACCATGCGCCGGTGGTTGCTGCGGCTGCGCAATTGCCTGGGGTGACGCTCCTGGCTGATGAGCAGCCGGGCTTGGGGCCGTTAGCCGGGTTGGTCGTCGGGTTGGCTCAAGCACCGGAGTGGCTGCTCATGCTTGCCTGCGACCTGCCGCTTCTGCGCCCGGCACTGTTGCGCCTCTTGGTAGAGACGGCGCGCCAAGCCGATGCGTTCCCCGACCGGCGGGTTGATGTGATTGTGCCGGTGGTGGAGGGGCGCTATCAGGCGCTCTGTGCCCTCTATCACCGGCGTTGTTTACCCCAAGCGCAGGCGATGCTGGCTGCGGGTGAGCTGCGCGTGCGCGATCTCTTTGGTCGCGTGGCAGTGCAGACCGTGTCTGAAGCAGAACTGCGCCGCGCCGACCCTGCGCTCCATTCGTTTCGCAACGCCAACACCCCGGCGGAATGGGCCGCGCTGTGCGACCTCCTGCGCCGG
>CAKZVN010000085.1 GCA_937922105.1 uncultured Litorilinea sp. | reverse complement strand
AGGCGAGCGCGATTGGTCTCGTTCTCGGTAAAGAGCAGGCGCGCCTCCGGGTAGCCCTGGGCATCCAGATACCAAAATCGCTCGCCCAAATGGCGGTGAGTGGTCTGCACAGCCAAGAGCGTGGGCGGTGTCGTCTCCATCTGCTGCAAGACCGGGCGCGGACGATCATAGCCCCACGACCAATCGTTGCGATACCAAAGATGCGGCAGGATATGGAGCGGCGCAGGGTCCGGGCCGTGGTTGGTTGCGGTGATGCGGCAGAGGATTTCCTCATCGTTCGCTTTGGCGTATTCGATGACCACATCAAAGTAGCGCCCCTGGGCAAAGGCAGAGGCCAAGAGTTGCACCAATTCCGGTTCCGGGTCGCCCTGGCGGCGTTGCGCCGCCGCCGCGACCAACTCCGCATAGGGATAAGCCACCTGGGGATAGCGATAGAGCATCTTGGCGTAGGAGTGAGTGGGCGTGCTGTCCAGATAGTAGTAGACTTCCTTGACATCCTCGCCGTTGTTGCCCTGGGGACCGGTCAGGCCGAAGAGGCGCTCTTTGAGAAACGGGTCGGCTTCGTTCCATAGCGCCAGCGCCAAGACGATATTCTGATACCGATTGCAGAAACCGCCGATGCCGTCTTCGTTCCACCGATAGACCCGGCTGCGTGCATGGTCATGGGGAAAATAGGCCCAGGCGTTGCCGTCGGCGCTGTAATCCTCGCGCACGGTTCCCCAGGCGCGGTCACTCACATACGGCCCCCAGTTCTTCCAGTCGGCGCGGCGTAACTCGGACTCCACCAGGCGGTGGTGTTCGGCGCTGTGCCGCGCAAACTCCGTCAGGTCGGTGGTGCATCGTGTGGTCTCGGATTCCATCTCACTGCTTCGCTTTCTACCCACTGGTGATCCGGTGTGCCGGCATACTTTCTTCCAGCATCCAGGCTTACCGATCGCGCGTCCATGCCGGTTTGCTCCCATACAGTACTCGACCGGACAGCGCCGGGGCATAAGCCCGCCTACAGTTTCACCTCCAGCGTGGCGCAGACCGCCCAGGGTTAAACACAGCAACGTCCCCTGAAGGGGGATTGCGGAAAGGACTCGGTGCTGTCCGAAAAAACCGCTACGCCGTCGTCATACTGAGCGTAGCGAAGCATCCCCCTCTGACAGCCTATCAGAATGACGTTTTTCAGACACGACCTAGCCTGCTTGCGCGGGCGTGGTGGGTAGCCGGGTGGTTTACCGCCGGCGGGGTACAAACGCGACCAGCCGAGGGATTGGGTCACACTTCACAAAGGGGAGAAGGAGAGGGGTAGCCTGATGTACCGGACGTTGGGGAGCGCCGGGAGATCTCTACGCGCCGACGATGTCGCTGCTGTGAATGGTAGGACACCAAAACTTCTCGATATAGCCGACCACCAGCCGCGTGCCTTCCTCGTGATCCACGTAGGGCGCGCGCGCCGGGTTATACATGGCGTCGGTCAAGTCGCGCACCAGGGCTGTATTCACCCCCCACTTGACCAGCTGCTTGATGCCGAATGAGCGGTTGAGGATGCACATGTTGGTATGCACCCCCATGATCAACACCTGGCGAATGCTGTGTTGTTGCAAATAGTTGTAGATTTCCTGCCCGTTGTCGGAGATGCCGTCGTGGGCGTGGTCAATCTCGATGGCGGGGTGTTGGCGCGTCCACACCCGCAGCGCCTCCGTCTCGCCGGTGTCGGAGCCGCCGTCGCTGTCGTCAATGGGCAGCGGCGGCTCAAAACGCTCCACATCCGCGGGCGGCGAGATATAGGGCGCGCTGCGCAGCCGCCGTCGCGCCGGCGTCTCGGCATAGTAGGCCATCGTATCGGACGGCGCATGGATGATGGCAACTCCTTTAGCACGCGCGGCGGCGATCACCTGGTTCATGCGCGGAGCCATGACATCCACGCGCGTCGCCGCGCCCCGGCTCCAGTGCTTGTCCCACATATCACAGACAATGATTGCGATCTGGTCGGCGGGGATTGTCCGGCGCACCACTTCCTCGCGCCAACTGTTATAGCCGCCACCGTCCTGGATCAAATAGGCGCGGCGAAAGTGAAAGAGAATTTGTCCGGCGTAGTCCACGCCGCGGCTCTCCGGGTATTCGTCCATGCCAGGCGCCTTTCCGACGTGCAGAGGCAGGGACGGACAGACGTTGCCCGTCCCTGCCGGAGAGAATGCTCAGCCCAGGGCCTCCAGCGGCTCCTTGACGTTGATGGCGCGCCCGCCGCCATAGGCAAACGGGAAGCTCTTGACCGGCGCGGCCCAGGCGACCGCATTGGCGATCACTTGGCGCACCTGGGGATGGTAGTAAATCGGGTGAGTCTCATGACCGGGGCGGAAATAGAAAATCTTGCCGTGCCCGCGGGTGAAGCAGCAACCGCTGCGGAAGACCTCCCCACCCTGGAACCAGCTGATCAAGACCAACTCGTCCGGCTGGGGAATGTCGAAATGCTCACCGTACATCTCCACTTCGGGAATCTCGAAATAGGGGTCCAGTCCGGCGGCGATGGGATGACCGGGCGAAACCACCCACAACCGCTCGCGCTCGCCAGCCTCGCGCCAGCGCAGGCTACACGACGTGCCCATCAAGCGGCGGAAAATCTTGGAGTGGTGGCCCGAGTGCAGCACGATTAGCCCCATCCCCGCCAAAACGCGCTGGTGCACACGGTCCACGGTGGCATCGGCGACTTCGCCGTGGGCCATATGCCCCCACCAAGTGAGCACATCAGTCTCATCCAGCACCGACTGGGGCAAGCCGTTCTCCGGCTCGTCCAGCGTGGCAACGCGCACGTTGGTATACCCATGTTCGCGCAGCCCCGCGGCAATCACGGCATGAATGCCGTCGGGATAGATGGCTTGCACTTCTTTGTGGCTCTTTTCGTGGCGGAATTCGTTCCAAACCGTCACACGTAGGTCCCGCATCACAATTCGCTCCTTGTCAGGGTCCAGGTGACACTGGTGTTGGTGAAACCGGATCAGGGTAGAGGGGATCGCCCGGCGCAGCCGTGAGCCGGGAGTTGCCTGCCTCCCCCATCACAGCTATACCACGGTGCTGCGCCATTCGGTAGAGGGCAAACGCGCCGGCGATTACAATACATGCACGGTCATTCTACCACAGCCGCGTGCCGGGCGCGTTTTTTGTCTCAGGCAGCGCGGCAAGCCACACGCTTCACGCAACAAATGATGGGCGGGCAAGTTACGTCATCAGTCGCTGCACATTCCGCCTCGTTCACGGTATAATGCCACTATGGACCCATCCTCAGCCATCCATGCGAATGTATTCCAAGCCATCCCGATTCCGGCGACCTTGATTGACCGGCGGGGCCTGATCGTGGACATCAACCGGGCCTTCATTGACTATGCGCGCCTGGCGGGGCGCCATGTCGTGCGCGAGGACCGTATCGGTCGCCATATCGGCGAGTTCGCCGACCCGGAGTTTCGCACGCGCCTGCTGGCATTTATCGAGGAAACTTTCACCGCCGGTCAAGCCACCGTCCACCAATCGCGCGAGGGAAGCACCAAACGCCGCCCGGCTTACGTGGTGATTGACGGCTCGGTGGTGCGCGACGACCGTGGGGAAGCCATCGGCGCGCTGATTTTGCGCCGGCTGGTCACCGACCCCACCTGGCAGGAAGAACGTCGTGCGGTCATGACCCGCCTGCGCGATGCCATTTGGTCTATGGAACACAGCACCGACATGCGCCGGGTCTTAGATGCGCTCCGCCAGGGTCTGGACCAACTCGACATCCCCTACCTCGCCTACGGTGTCAACGTCATCAGCGGGGCCGAGATGCATGTCAATGCTTTCAGCCATCTGCCGGACGAACGCGATGTATTCCACTGGGTAGACAGCGGCGGTGGCATTGACATCCTGCGCACCATTTGGCAATCGAAGCAAATTGCCTATCGTCGCGATCTGGAGGTGGAGGATCCCTACGGCGAACGGGAACGGCTCAGTGAGGGGTTTGGCGCGCCGTTGCGGTGTATTGTGGACGTGCCCTTTGCCTACGGCACGCTGGCGGTCAACAGCACCGTGCCCAACGCCTTTGATGACGTAGACCTGGATGTGCTCCGGCATATGGCGAGTGCATTGGAAGAGGGCTTCCGGCGCAAGGAAGACCTCCTGCGCGCTGAAGAAGCCGTGGCGCGCGCCAACGAAATGGCTGTGCGCGCCGAAGCCGCCAACGTCGCCAAGTCCCAGTTCCTCGCCAACATGAGCCACGAAATTCGCACCCCCATGAATGGCGTATTGGGCATGGCGCGTCTCTTAGCCGAGTCGGACCTGACACCCGAACAGCGCGACTACGTGGATGTCATCTGTCGCAGCGGCGAGCATTTGTTGCACATCATTGACGACATCCTGGACTTCTCCAAGATCGAAGCGGAGCGCCTGACCCTGCTGCAGGAACCCTTTGCGGTCGAAACCGTGCTGGACGATGTGGCGGATACCCTGGTCACCGCGGCCCAGAGCAAAGGGCTTGAGTTGGTCACCTTGCTTGCGCCGGAGGCGCGGCTGCACCTCCTGGGCGATGCCTCGCGGCTGCGCCAGGTCATCTTGAACCTGGCGGGCAACGCGATCAAATTCACCGAGCGCGGCGATGTCGTTATCCAGGCTGAGGTCAAAAGCGAAAGCGAAAACCGCGTCACCCTGCTCTTCACCGTGCGCGATTCAGGCATCGGCATAGACAGTACCAAATTGGATGCCCTCTTCCAGCCGTTCAGCCAACTGGACCTGGCAGCCAATCGGCGGTTCGGCGGCACCGGACTAGGCCTTGCCATCTCCAAGAGTCTGGTGACCCTGATGGGCGGTGAGATCGGCGTATTAGCCAACGAACAGCAAGGGACGACCTTCTGGTTCACCGCTCCCTTCGACAAAGCCGGCGCCGCGGCACCTGCGCCGGATAGTCCGTTCTCCGCCACCCGCGCGCTCCTTGTAGTGAGCGGTCACCCTGCCATCGTCCGGGCGATCCGGAATCATCTCCACGGCTGGACCGGCACGCTAGTCAGCGCAGACTCCGGCGCAGCGGCTTTGACACTCCTGCGCGCCGCCGCAGACAAGGGGCAGCCTTTCGGCGCCGCCATCGTAGACCATCGTCTACCCGACTTATCGGGCGAGGCGCTTGTCGAGCACATGCGCCGAGACCCTCGCCTTGCCCGCTGTACGGTGATATTGCTCTCGCCTTTGATGGAGCGCGGCGCTCTGCCCTCCGCCACACGCTCCCCAACCCTCCAGCGCGTCGCCAAGCCGGTCAAACGCCAAGCCTTGCTCACCGCACTCTCCGCAGCCTTAGCGCCCGCAGACGTAGGTATAGCCGCCCCCTGCGCAGTGCGGTCCCATCCTACAACAGCCGGCGCGCCCCATTCCGTTGCAGACGCCCCCGACACAACGCCCCCCTCTTCGTCGCCACCCCATCGCCTTTCAGCCCGGCTATTGCTGGTGGAGGACAACGCCGTCAACCAGCGGGTCGGTCTCGCCATGTTGCGCAAGTTCGGTCACAACGTAGACGTGGTGGACAGCGGCGAGGCTGCCATTCGTGCCCTCAGCACCCAGGATTATGACCTGGTCTTCATGGACATCCAGATGCCGGGGATGGACGGCTATGAGACCACGCGCGTGATCCGCGACCCCACATCCCCGGTCCGCAACCACGCGGTGCCGGTGCTAGCCATGACTGCCAACGTGCTGCCCGACGACCGCGCCGCCTGTCTTGCCGCAGGCATGGACGATTTCATCGCCAAGCCCATCCGTCGCGAGGAATTGGCGACGTTACTGGAGCGGTGGCTAGCGCTCCCTGCGCAAGAGGACAAGCCGGTCACGACGTGAGCCGGCAAATCCAGCCCCACCGCCCCCTTACTCCCCGCGCAACGCCGCCCACAACAAGCCCACTTCACCCAGCCCATTCGCAAGCAGCGCCGAACGCACACGCGGCGACGCCGTCGCGAAGATACGCAGCATGGTGCGTACCAACGCCGCAGTGGTCAAGGTGTTGGAGAGGTAGCCTGCCCATTGTGTCGTGGGCAGCCGGAAGAAAGTCGTGAAGAAATCGTGGGTCTGTTCCTCGTCAAAGCGCAAGATCGCCTGCAGGCCGAAAAGATAGAGCCGGTGTCGGCGCAACCGCGCCGCGGACCACAGCGCCTCCCAGCCCGCCGCGGCAATCGCTGCAGGGGAAGTGTCTGGACGCTGCACAGCCGCGGCAACCGCGTCTGCCACCCGGCGCGCCCGTCCCAGCGCCGCAGCCACTTGGTAGCCCGACGCCGGATGGACCATGCTGGCTGCGCCGCCATACCCCAACAGTGGACCGTCCCGCCGCGGCAGGGGCAGGTTCATGGGAAAAAGACAATGCTCCACGTGCTCGACCTCCACCACGCGCACACCGGCGTGGGCCAAGCGCCGATGCAGCCGCTCCTCCAACCGGGTAAGCGGCACTGCGGGCGCTGCGGCTAACGAGGTCTCCTCCACGAAATAACGCCCGTCCCCCAGGTCCATGGCATACAGAAAGGTGGGCGGCTGGTCGCGGCGCTCGGCAGGTGTCAAATAATCGGGGCGAAAGTCCATCAAGACCAGTTGCCCAGCGCGCACCGGCGGTGCGGAAAAGCGTCCTACGATGCCGTAGGCTGCCTGATAGGCGATGGGATGCCCGGTCACCTGGCGTGCGGTCAAGAAGACGGGGCGATGACCGGTAGCGTCCACCACCACGCGCCCGCGCAAAGTGGCGCCGTCGCCCACGGTGACCGTGCTGCCCGTCGCGTCATGGGTCACGGCTTGCGCTGGTCCTTGCCGCCAGACCACACTGCGGGCCGCGCCCCGTTCCAGCAGATGCGCCTGCAAACGCCGGTTGTCCACCAGCGTATAGACCCGGTCCAACCGCAGCGCGCGACCATGGAGATAGACCACACAGTCGGTCCACCGGTGGGTGACAAAGTGCGCCAGTCCCAGCGGTGCCAGTTCATCTTCCCAAATGCCGTAAGTATTGGGCCATGGCGCGTCCGGCGCGTGGGGGGCCAAGCCGGCTACGCGCAGCCCAGCCTCAGCCAGCGCAGTCGCCAAGGAGACCCCGGCAGGCCCTGCGCCCACCACCACCACATCGGCAACGGTCGTTGCAGCGGACGGCGCGTGCGCCGTCGCAGGTTGCTGGGCAAGGGGCGGCGCTGGGGTAGGTGTTGCGGTCACGTCATTTCTCACTTCGGGTTGATGGATGCGTCCTTACCGGCGCGCACCAGAGCGTATCCACTCGGCGGATTACACCGTGGTGTCTTGCCCCGGCGGGTGAGAAGAATGTAAATGTCCGGCGCGCCCTGGTCTGGCAGAACGGTTCCCATCGTCCGACAACACACAAGGCCGCGCGACCTCTGCCCGCGCGGCCTTGTGTGTTGCTTGGAGAACAGCGCCTAGAAACCGGCCTGCTTGTTGACCTGGTTGCGGAGCGGGAACGTCCCAGCCAGGAAGCGCTTGAGATTGTCGGTGAAAATCTCGATGATGTACTTGCCCTCCAGTTGCGTGCCGCCGGCGATATGCGGAGCCATGAGCAGATTCTCCACTTCCCACAGCGGTGAATCCGCGGGCAACGGTTCGGGCATGAAGACATCCAGCGCAGCATACGCCAGTTGTTTCGCACGCAGCGCTTCCACCAGCGCGTCCTGGTTGATGATCCCCCCGCGCGAGATCCCGACCAGAATCGCTGTGGGCTTCATCTTGGCGAGTTGGGCCGCGCCGATCATGTTCTCGGTTTGCGCGGTAAAAGGAACCAAGACCACCACATAATCGGAGGTCGCCAGTAGATCGTCGAGCCGTTCCAGCCCCCAGAACTCATCCACATGGGGGGTACCGGGCACGGGGTAGAGGTCCACTGCCACCACGCGCATCTCGAAGCCCTTGGCGCGCTGGGCCAACGCGCGACCGATGGCGCCACAGCCGATGATGCCCAGGGTGCTGCCGGTCAACTCGACCATCTTGGGGCGAATCAGTTGGGGGCGCCACAGCTTTTTGGGCTGGTCGAGAATGGCGGGCCATAGCCCGCGCGTGATGGCGAGAATCATGCCGATAGCGCTTTCCGCCACCGCGGCAGCATGGGTCCCGCTGGCGCTGGTCAACAACACGTCCGACTCACGCAGACCGGGAATATCCAGAAACATATTGACGCCGGAGCTGGGCGACTGGATCCACTTGAGTTGTTTGGCTGCGGCAAAGGCTGCCGGTCCCAACCAGCCCATGTAGATGTCGGCATCGGCGATCATGGCGGTCAACTGATCGCCGCGGTCGGGGCAGTGGTCAAACTCCACCTGGGGAAACTGCTCGCGCAGCGCGGGGATGGCTTTCTCCAAGCCCATCGGATTCGCGCCCACCAAGACTTTCATGACAATGCTCCTTGTCCTGTTGCGTCGTTGCGGGATGAGATCATGGGTGAGTCGGGCGCGCACACAATCGCCAACCAGGAGCCGCTGGCGCAACTCCCTGCTGGACCGATTGCCTGTGCGTCATATCACGTTATTTTACATCAGTTCGTGGGGATGGACAGATTGTGGCGCAGTCAATCCGGGCGATCAATCGGGGCGAGCAGTGCAGCACGGCAGGAAACATGCGTTTCTGCCGTGCCAGTATCATGCTGCCGGGGGAGATGCTTCCCTTGCAACTCAAGACA
>CAKZVN010000084.1 GCA_937922105.1 uncultured Litorilinea sp. | reverse complement strand
CAGGGAAGCGGTCCAGGCGGGCGCGTTCTGGAGCGCGACGTGTTGGCGGCAGCCGCGGCCCAACCCAAGCTCAGCCCGGTCGCCAAAGCCATGGTGGAGAAAGGCGGTTATCCCCTACCGGAGCAGGGCAGCGGGCCTGGCGGTCGCATCATGGCGCGCGATGTGGCATCTCCCCCTGCGCCGCCTTCTCAACCTCCCGCCCAGCCCGTGCCTACGCCCCCCGCTGCGCCGGCACACCCTGCTGCGCTCCCAAGCACCGACGATGTGCTGGACGTAACCCCACTGCGAGGGGTCCGCAAGGTGATCGCAGAACGCATGATCGGCTCGCTCCAGAGCACCGCACAGCTCACCATGCATAGCAGCGCGGATGCACGCACCCTGCTGTCCTTGCGCAAACGGTTCAAGGAGAGCGATCCTGCGCTGGGCTTACAGGGGGTGACAGTCAACGACCTGGTCCTCTTTGCCGTGGCGCGCACCTTGCTGCGTTTCCCGGACTTAAACGCGGTGCTGCGCGACAATGCCGTGACCCGCTATCGCCCAGTTCACCTGGGCTTTGCCGTAGACACCCCGCGCGGGCTGCTGGTGCCGGTGATCCTGCGCGCTCACCAGCTCAGCCTGCGCGCCCTCGCCGAGGAGAGCAAGCGGCTGGCAAGCGCGGCCCAGAGTGGGACAATCGTGCCGGACGAACTGGTGGGCGGCACTTTCACCGTGACCAACCTGGGCAGCCTGGGCATCGAGCAATTTACCCCCATCCTCAACGCGCCCCAGGTCGCCATTCTCGGCGTGGGCAGCATCCAACTCAAGCCGGTGGAAATAGACGGCACAGTGACTTTTGTGCCGCACATCGGGCTGTCGCTGACCATCAACCACCAAGTGGTGGACGGCGCGCCGGGAGCGCGTTTCCTGCAGGCGTTGGCACAGGGTCTCGCCCAACTGGACCTGTTGCTGGCAACATAAAGGCGCCAGACGCAGAACATTAGTTCGTGATAGCAAAGCAACTCATAGGAATTCCCGATGCCCAAAGCCTTGATCATCGATCCACGTGAGGTGCGGCAGCCCGGTCTCCTGACCGGTCCAGCCATCCCCGTCAACGCATATGTGAGCGACCCGGTCGCCGAAGCCGCCAAGTACGGCACGGACAACTTGGTCCGTATCTATCGCGACATGGTCTATATTCGCGAGTTCGAGACCATGCTCGACCGCATCAAAAAAGAGGGGGTTTACCAGGGCATTGCCTATACCCATCTTGGTCCAGCCCACCTTTCCATCGGGCAAGAGTCCGCTGCAGTGGGACAGGCCTATCACCTGGGATCGGAGGATTTTATCTTCGGCTCGCATCGCAGTCACGGCGAAATCCTTGCCAAGAGCTTCTCCGCCATTCACAAACTGCCGGAAACCGAGTTGGTTTCGATTATGGAATCTTACCTGGGTGGGACCACATTGCGCGTGGCAGAGCGGCTCGGCTATCGCGACGTGCGCGACTTGGCAATCAATTACGTGTTGTACGGCACGCTGGCGGAAATCTTCGGGCGCATCGCCGGCTTCAACCGCGGAATGGGCGGCTCCATGCACGCCTTTTTCCCGCCCTTCGGGGTGATGCCCAACAACGCCATCGTGGGCGGCTCGGCAGACATCGCCACCGGCGCGGCGCTCTTCAAGCGTGTCAACCGCAAGCCAGGCATCGTCATCGCCAACATCGGTGACGCGTCGATGGGCTGCGGACCGGTATGGGAAGCCATGATGTTCGCCGCCATGGACCAATATCGCACCCTATGGGACAAGGAGATCGGCGGCGCGCCGCCCATCCTGTTCAACTTCATGAACAACTTCTACGGTATGGGGGGGCAGCCCAAAGGCGAGACCATGGGCTTCGACATCTTGGCACGCGTCGGGCTAGGCGTCAATCCCCAAGCCATGCACGCCGAGCGCGTTGACGGCTACAATCCGCTGGCTGTGGCAGACGCCGTCGAGCGCAAGAAGGCTGTCCTCTTGGCAGGTGAGGGACCGGTCCTCCTGGACACGGTCACCTATCGCTTCTCCGGTCACTCTCCTTCGGATGCGTCGGCCTATCGCACCAAAGAAGAGATCGATCTGTGGATGGGTCAAGACGCACTGCTAGGCTATGGGGAGTATCTCAAGCAGCACGGGCACGCCGACGACGGCACATTGAGCGGATTCCAAGAAGAGATCATCGAGCGCCTGGTGCGCGTGTTGGAGGCGGCGGTCTCGCTAGACGTTTCGCCGCGCTTTGCGGTGAACAGCGAAGAGATCGGTGACCTGATGTTCTCCAACAGGCGCGCCGAGCGCATGGCAGAGGGGACGCCGGAGACCCTCCTGCCCCTGGCAGAGACGCGCCTGCAAGCGACCCAGGCCAAATTCCGCTTCGGCTTGGACGAGGAGGGCAAGCCACGTCCCAAGCTGCGCTGTGTGACCTATGCTGAAGCGCTGTTCGAAGCCATGATCCACGGCTTCTACACAGACCCGACCATGATCGCCTATGGCGAGGAAAACCGCGATTGGGGTGGAGCCTTCGGCGTCTACCGCGGGCTGACCGAGGCGCTGCCCTATCATCGCCTGTTCAACAGCCCCATCTCCGAGGCGGCTATCGTAGGAACGGCGGTGGGCTATGCCTTGTCGGGCGGGCGCGTCGTGGCAGAGTTGATGTACTGCGACTTCATGGGGCGTGCCGGCGACGAGGTCTTCAACCAAATGGCGAAATGGCAGTCCATGTCGGGTGGGCTGCTGACCATGCCCATGGTCTTGCGTGTATCGGTGGGCGCCAAGTACGGAGCGCAACATTCACAGGATTGGAGCGCCATCGTGGCGCACATCCCCGGTCTCCAGGTCATGTTCCCCGCCACCGCGTATGATGCGAAGGGGATGCTTAACCTGGCGTTGCGTGGGACCGACCCCGTCGTCTTCTTCGAGAGTCAGCGGCTCTATGCCGAGCCGGAAACGCTGGTGGCAGGGGGCGTCCCCACCGGCTACTACGAAGTGGAGCTAGGCGAACCGGCTCTGCGCCGCAGCGGGCAAGACCTGACCATCATCACCATCGGGGCGACACTCTACCGCGCGCTGGAAGCGGCAGAGGAGTTGGCGGAAAAGTACGGTATCTCTGCCGAGGTTTACGATGCGCGCTTTCTCAACCCGCTCAACTATGCGCCGTTGGTGGAGTCGGTCAAGAAGACGGGCCGCGTCTTGCTGGCGTCGGACGCGTGCGAGCGGGGATCGTTCCTGCACACCATGGCGTCCAACCTGAGCCAACTGGCTTTCGACTATCTGGACGGGCCGGCGGTGGTGGTCGGCGCGCGCAACTGGATTACGCCCCCCGCCGAGTTGGAGGACAGTTTCTTCCCGCAGAAGGCGTGGATCATTGACGCCATCCACGAACGCATCCTACCGCTGCCGGGTCACCAACCCACCACGCGCCAGGCAACCGCTGAGATTCTGCGCCGCAACCGGCTGGGCGTCTAGTTGCTCGCACCGGTATACAACAAAAAAGAGCGGGGAGAGTCCATAATTGGACGGCTCCCCGCTCTTTGTGTTTCACGTGAAACACTTTCCCACACACCGGGGGTGCATGGGGAAACCCCGCATTACAGGTAGTCGCGCAGCTTGCGGCTACGGCTGGGATGGCGCAGCCGGCTGAGCGCCTGGGCCTCGATCTGGCGAATACGCTCGCGCGTTACGCCGAACTTCTTGCCCACTTCCTCCAGCGTGTAGCAATACCCGTCCACCAGCCCAAAGCGCAGTTGCAGGATGCGCACCTCACGCGGGGTGAGGCTCTGGAAAATCTCGTCAATCACCTCACGCAACAGCTGTTGCCCCGCCGCGTCGCCTGGGGCGTCGGCATCCTCGTCCTCGATGAAGTCACCCAGGTAGGAATCTTCCTCCTCGCCCACCGGCATCTCCAGGCTGAGCGGGCGCTGGCTGACGCGCATGATGTGCTCCACCTTGCGCGGGGTCACGCCCAATTCCTCAGCGATCTCCTCGGTGGTGGGGTCGCGCCCCAACTCTTGCACCAGCTGACGGCTGGTGCGCGTAAGCCGGTTAATCTGTTCATACATGTGCACCGGCACGCGGATGGTGCGTCCCTGGTCGGCGATGGCACGCGTCACCGCCTGGCGAATCCACCACGTGGCATAGGTGCTGAACTTGAAGCCGCGGCGGAAATCAAACTTCTTGACCGCGCGGATCAACCCGATATTGCCCTCCTGGATCAAGTCCAAGAACGGCACCCCGCGCCCCACATACTTCTTGGCAACGGAAACGACCAAGCGGCTGTTGGCCTTGATCAGATGCTCTTGAGCGGCTTGCCCGTCGCGCACCAACCCCAGCAGGCGCTCGCGCTCGTCCCAGTCCTCAATGCCCTGGGTGAGTTGCTTGCGCGCCTCCCGGCCCTTTTCCATGCGCTTTGCCAGGGAGACTTCCTCCTCGGCAGTCAGCAGCGGGACGCGACCGATCTCCTTGAGATAAAGGCTGATGGAGTCGTCAATCTCGATCTGGCTCAGATCAAACGAGTCGTCCTCGCTGACGTCCACGTCTGCCTCGATCACGTCAACCGGCTCTTCCTCTTTGGCCTGCCCCACCTCGATACCCTGCTCAAAGAGGGCAGCGAAGGTGTCCTCTAGTTGGTCCATGTTGCTCTCGGCCTCGGGCATAACTTGAAGGACATCGTCGAATGTCACGTAGCCCTGGGTACGCCCCAAGTTGAGCAGATGGTCGAGTGCGGCTTCGGGGCTGAGGGCCGTCGGGCGGGTGGTTGTCTCCGGTTGCGCTTCGACGGTGGTCAAGACGCTCTCGTCGTCAGACTCAAGGTCCTGGTCAAACTCGGCATCCAGGTCCAGGTCGAGATCGTGATCCATCGAAGTGTCTAAATGTCGTTGTTTCGGCATGTCAACTCCCGCGTCGAAAATTCATTCACATTCGCCTTGATGTGCTGTGCCGCGCAGGACACAACAGGTCGTACAGCGCCGCGGTGATACGCGGCCTAGACAGATTCTTTGAAGTCCCAGATGCCGTCGCGTTGCATGAAGCGGCTCGTGCACTCGCGACAAGACACATGCCGGTCATCCAACAGCACAAAGGTCCGGTCGCCGCTACAAACCGGACACGCAAAGAGATCCCGAATGTCCCCCGGCACGACCTCGGCAGCCGGGGAGTCGCCCGTAGGACGAACTCGCAAAAAGACGCTGGGCGACAACGGAACCTTTCCGCCCAGCGCAAACAAACGGCTATCCCACCTTGCCAGCCGCGCCGCCGAAACCCGCCGCTTGAGCCAGGGCAACCGGAAATGGGATACAGCCAGTTGCTCCTGGATGGCGAACCCCGCCTCCGCGCAGCGCCGGCGCATCCATACCGGGTGGAAGTCGAAGTTCAACTCGACAAACTCAACCGGTTCCAACGTCCACGGTGACCAGCGTTGGCGCCCCAGGAACCAACGCCCGATTGCCTTAAGATTGCGCTTGTTGGCATACTCCAACACGCCGGTGCCGCGCTCCTGCAAGGCACGGCGCAACTGGAGCAGCGCCGCGGGCACATCCGCCAAGTGGTGCATGACCCGCACCATCACCAGCGCGTCCAGACTCGCTCGCGCTAAGGGCAACTGGTATACGTTACCCGCCACGAAAACGAAACGGGGATCATGTCCCCAGCGCGCTACGGCTTCCTGCAAGAGCGTGCGGCTGTAGTCGAAGAGCACAACCTGTGCGTATCCGGCATAAAGGTCGCCCAAGCGCCCGAAGCCGGCGCCGATTTCGGCAAGGCGACGACCATTGGGCGGCAACAAACGCTTCAACGCCAGGCGCTCGACCGCATCTTCGTAATCGCGGCCCTGCCCCTCCCAAAAGTCGGTCCGATAGCCGCTGCCCTCATAATCAATGACCGGGATGCTGGACGCGGATGACGTCTGCCCGGAAACTGTCTTGGAGACCGTTGTCGTCACAGGTAGCGCGCCTCAAGGATGAATCGGTCATGCCGTTGCGCAATGTTCGCGCGTCCAACATGTTTCACGTGAAACACCCGCCGCCTGCCTCGTCCCACAAGCCGTTTGACAAAAAAATGGCGGGAGGTTCCCTCCCACCGTGTCCGATTCGTCACGCACCCCATTATAGCAGGGTCGTGCGACAATTTCAATACCCAATTTAACATTCAGCCGCACAACCTATTGCCGCCAGTCGAGTGCCGACCTCCTCGCACCTCAGGCAAGCATCGCCCACGGGACACTAGATATTAACATCCGCGGGCTTGCCGGTTCTGTAAATTTGCCTACAAAACAAATGTTCTACTGCATCGTCTCCCACATCAATACCCCGGTTCATAGTCCGCCAGCGCCGTTGCGGGCAAATGGGAGGTATCATTGACGACCTCGCCCAGCCA
>CAKZVN010000083.1 GCA_937922105.1 uncultured Litorilinea sp. | reverse complement strand
TCTATGCCGATACGCCCGCGCCTGAAGACTCCACACCCGCCGGCTATGCCCGCCGCGTCCAGGGGCGCAAGGACTTGGGGATCACCTACATCAAGTTCGACATCCGCCCCGCGCTGTGGGAGGAAGTCGAGGGCGGCATGGTCTATGGCAAAGTGCCCTATGAATACGACATGGGCAAGCGCTGGCGCGCGCCGGGGACGGGCGCGCATTCGCGCATCACCGACAAAGGCATTGCCGCGGTGGTGGACGTGGTCGCAGCCATCCGCGAACAGGTGGGCTATTCGGTGGAATTGTGCACCGATCACTTCGGTCATGGCATGATGACCGCCAAAGAAGTGATCCGCCTGGGCCGGGCGCTGGAACCCTTTGCCCTGGGCTGGTTCGAGGACCCCATGCCCTGGTATGACATTGACGGGCACAAACAGGTCACCGACGCGCTGAACATCCCGATTGCTGCAGGCGAGGAACTCTTCTTGTGGGACGGCTTCCGCGAGATGATCGAGCGCCGCGCCGTGGACATCATCCACCCCGACTTGCTCACGTCCGGCGGGATGCTGGAGACCAAGAAGATCGCCGACTACGCCGAGCGCTATGGCATCCCCACCGCGCTGCATTTCGCCGGCTCGCCCATTGCCTTCATGGCGAATGTGCATTGCGCCGCGGCCATTCCTTCCTTTGTCGCACTGGAACACCACGGTCTGGATTTACCTTTCTGGACCAGCCTGGTCACCGGCTTGCCCGACAACTACATGGAGGGCGGCTATGTCACCGTGCCCGACAAGCCGGGCCTGGGGGTGGACTTGAACTACGAGGGGATCGAGGCCAACCTGCGCTTCCCCGGTCTCTTCGAACCGACCGACGAATGGAACACGCCCAAGCTCGGTTTCTGGCAACCCGACCGCCGCTGGGACAAATAGGCGCTGCGCGCACAAGGAGCTACCATGCCACGATTTGAGCATCTACGCGGGGTTTTCGGCTTGCTGCCCACCCCGTACCAAGAGGACTATGAGATTCACATCCCCGACCTCAAGGCGGTCGCCGAGTTTTGCTGTCGCACCGGACAACACGGCATTGTTTGGCCGGTGATGGTGGGCGAGTTCTACTTCCTGGGCGAGGAGGAGCGCATCCGCGGGCTGGATGCCGTGTTGGAGACGGTCAACGGGCGCTTGCCGGTGGTTTTCGGCTGTTCCGGCGTTTCGTTGCCTCAAGTCGTGCTCTTTGCGCGCGCCGCGCAAAAGGCCGGGGCCGATTCCATCATCGCCATGGCGCCGGCGCGCACCAACCAGGCCATCGCCATCGAGATGTACAAACGCATGGCGGATGTCTTTGACGGCCCCATCATGGTGCAGAACGCCGACGCCTATGCTCCGCTCACCGGCGAGCAGATCGCCCAGTTGGTGGAAGATGTGCCCTCCATCGAGTATATCAAGGAGGAGCGCCAGCCCGGCCCCAAGCACATCGCCGAAGTCGCCCAGTTGGTGGGCGACCGGGTCAAGTGTATTTTCGGCGGCGCAGCAGGCAAGTTCCTGCCCGATGAGTTGACTCGCGGCGCGGACGGCTGTATGCCTGCCTGCGAGGTCGCCGACGTGTTGACCAAGATTCAGGAACTGTGGTGGGCGGGCGATCAGGAGGCTGCGCGTGAGCTGCATCGCCGGCTCTTGCCCCTGATCCAACTGGAGACGCACCCCTTCATGCGCTATATTCTCAAGCGTCGCGGTGTCTTCAGCAACACCATTGGGCGCGCGCCGGAGGGGGCGCAGGCACTCAACGCCGAGGACAAGGCCGAAATCTCGCGCTTGATCAAGTTGATCGAGCACGATCTCAACGGCTACCCCTTCGGCCCGGAATAGATCAAGGAGTTGCCCCGCGCAACCTTTACGCCACAAGGCCGCCCCGCTGCTGTCGAATCCGTGTAGACCGACAGCAGCGGGGTTTCCGTTCACCAGGCTAGGCCTTTGTCGCGGGTCGGTTTACCCCCACACCGTCGCGTCTTGGATGCGGCGCAGGTGGAGCACGAATGAGTCTTCTACCAGGTCTCCCATGTCGTAGCGGATGGCTTCGCCTAGCTTCACCGGGTGCTTGAGCTTTGCCCCGGCAGAGAGACCCAGCGGCAAGAGATTTTCCTCACGCGCAATCGTCGCTTTCTCCGCAATGCCCACCACGGTATACCCACCGCCGCCGTCCAGCGTCTCGCCCGCGGCGAGGTCGCGCTTGGCGACGGTGATCACCTCGGTGGTCGGCGTGGGCAAGCACGCGCCCGTAGCTTGCCCATAGAAGACCGCCTGGGCAATCGAGATGGGCGCTTCCACCGCCACCAGGTGATAGGGCCGCCACAACAGATAGTTGTGGTTGTTGCCGCCCGGATAGACGTAGTAGCTGCGCAGGTCCTCTTGCGTAAAGGGGTGGTCGGTGCGTACCACGGCAAAGACGCCCATGCCCAGGCCGTTGGGCAACTTGGTCTTGCCGTCGCTTGCCACCGAGTTCGCCAACTCGATCACACCGTGTTGCGAGAGCAAGCCGCCTTCCTCGCGCAGGCTGAAGACGCGCGGAATATCCTCCAAGTTGACCGACGGTTCGTGCATCCCTCGTTTGTCCGGGACTAATCCCGCTGCGTTGCCCAGCGCAGCCATTTCCACTTGGGCCTTCGTGCCGTCGCGGAACGAGTTATACATCTTGAGATTGATGGTGCGCCGTTCCAGCATCTCGGCGTCGAAGCCGAAACGTTGCGGCACGGTATCGGGCGTTCCGGCGCGGTCGTCGTCGAAGAAGATGGTGCCGCGCCCCGCGGCGACGATCTCGAAGCCCAGTGTGCGCGCCCATTCGATGATATTCATGGTGCAGCCGGGCTGGTCTCCGTCCACCAGGGTATAGACCACGCCCGCCGCGTCAGCCATACGGCGCAGGAGCGGGCCGATGGTCACGTCGGTCTCCACGTTGACCATGATCAGGTGTTTGCGCGCCAGGAGCGTGGTATAGGCCATGCGCGCGCCGACTTCGGGCAGCCCGGTGGCTTCGACCACCACGTCCACCAGGTCAGAGTGGGCTAGCAGCGCGCCGTCTTCCACCACAGTGGGCAGCCCGCGACGAATGTTGTCGTCCAGCGCGCCGGGAGTGGACGCAATGCGGATGGCGTCGGCAGGTAGGCGGCCCGCCGATGTATAGCCATAGCGGGCGCGCTCCAGGTTGATGTCTGCAATGACCGCGGTGGTCATGCCGCGCATCTGCGCGATCTGTGCGACCAGCCCCGCGCCGAACTTGCCCGCGCCGATGATGCCGACGCGAATAGGGCGATTCTCGGCCGCGCGCTGCGCCAGGAGGTGTGTAAACATGGGATGACCCTTTCTAACGCCGAAACGGCGAGTGGGAAGCGACGGTAGGTGCAGCGTCCCATGCGTGGGCCGCTTTTGTCAAACGCGCGCGGCGGTTGCCCTGGGCTGCGCCATATCCGGCGGCGGGGGCGTACCGAGGCCCCCTGTGCGCAGGACGACCGCGACGGCAATCGCCAAGAACAGAATGGTGTAGCCGAGCATGGCGCCGTTCATTTGCATAGAGGGGTGCATCACCCAGATTGACCAGTTCATGGACGTATGGAACAACAGGGCTGCCAGGATGCTCCCGCCCGTGTGGTTATAGACCCAGGTGAAGAGGATGCACATCAGGACGATCTCCACCAAGAGCACGGCAAAGAGAGGTAGACCGTTCACCATAAACTTGCCGGGGATGAGGGCCGGCGGCAAATGCCACAGCCACCAGACAAGCCCCAACACGACACTGGCGACCAGCGGCGACATGCCCGCCTGCAAGCGCGGTAGCGCATAGCCGCGCCAGCCGAATTCCTCTTGGAGCGGACCTGCGCTGAGCAGAATGACGAAAAAGCCGATCACCAGCACCGGCGGGTCGGACAGGACTGCGGTATCCAACTGCGTCGCGCCGGTGAGGATGGCGACCCCAATTGCGCCGCCGAAGAGCACGGGCGGCAGGAGCAGGACGACCAGCAGCCAGACCTTGCCAAAGCGCAGGCTCACCCCGCGACGCAACCAAGCCCCTACGCCGCGCCAACCGTCCCTGCGCCAGGTGAGCAGGAGGGACGCGACCAGCGGGCCGAAGGCAGCGGGGTTGAATGGGCTTTCCAGGAACGCCAGAAGGCCCGGCGGCAATGCGATGCCTTGCGCCGCTAGAGCGAGCGGAATCCAGAGTAGCCAGGAAAAGGCAAAAGTGAGCAGGAAAAAGGCCCAAAGCTCACGGCGTGGTGCGGAATCCTGGGGCATAGGCACGTGTCTCCGACCGGCGGACCCGCTGCATGCCGACATTCGGCTGATGCGCCGCGCGGGTCCGCTGCTTCCATTATACAGCCATGTCCGGTCTGCGCGCGAGCCGGCAGGCAGCCGCGCTTGTCAAAGCCGCGACAGGGACATAAGATCATCCCCGTCTGTTTAACGAGCAGGCGGTGACCAACTTGTCGCGATGCGCGCGCATCCGAACGGATCGCGCTGAATCGTTGTCATCATGGTCGCGTCTGACATGCTCGCATTCTGGATCGCATAGTACTGCTTTTGATATCAATTTCGTCTTGTATTACACCGAGGACGGTGGTAGCCTAGACCAATGACAAAACGTGACAACTTTGCCCCCGTTGCCTTGACCGTGGGTGGCGCGCCGTCGGCATCCAGGTGTTCTTTTGTGGTGTCGTCGGTCGAGGCGAGATGTTCTGCGCGAGGCGTTGTGCGATAACGACACGCACACAGGTTTGTCGTTCGGTCACCTTGCTCGCTCCATCGCC
>CAKZVN010000082.1 GCA_937922105.1 uncultured Litorilinea sp. | reverse complement strand
GCGTCAAGATCTGGATCGGGTCTGCGGGAAGTCCTTGCAGGCGCGGGTGAGCAACGTCGAGATGCAGATAACCACCATCGTGCCCCAGGTAGCGGGGACGTAACCCGAGGCGTTGTACCAACTGGTATTCGGGCAAAAAGGCGATGAGCCGCCCACCTTTGCTCACGTAGGCGACAAGCCGATCCATCTCGGCAGCGCTGAGCGCCGCGCGCGGCAGGAGCACCAAATCATGCTGTGACAGGAGTTCGGGATCGGCATCGGTCAACTCATGTTCGACAAAGTCAACATAACCTTCCATGCGCAGAATCTCGCCAAGATACCGACTATAGCGACTGCGCGCTTCGTTTGGGATGTGGAGTAGGAGCATGGTGGGGCCTCGCAACAGATGGCATGACAAGCGCCCGGCTCTGGGTAGCCGGTGCGTCTGCTGGTGATAAAGAAAGATGGGCCGCGTCGCACAGATGATTCCGGGAGACGCGCGGCGTGCCCCGTTCACAACTGTCCGGCGACAGTCGTCAGTCGAGAAACTCCGGGATCCGTACCTGCCCACCGCCCTGGTCCGCGGACGCCAAGGCACAAATACCGGCGGCGATAGAACGCGCTGCTTCGCGGGGACCGATAGCCGGTTCGCTGTCCTCCTGGATGGCGCGCAGAAAGTGTTGGGCCTGTTCGATTTCCATGGTGCCGTGACCCAAGGCATGTTGGCGTTGGAGGCGCGGGTTGTTCCAGTTGGGCACGGTGACCGGTACCATGCGTCGCGCGCCGGAGAGTTTGCTATGGTAGAGGTAGTTGGTCGTGTCTTCGACGGAGCCGCCCTGGTCGCGCGTGCGCTCAAAGGAGCCATCGCTGCCGTAAACGGCATAGTAGAGGCAGTAGGGGCGCTTCATCCCATAGGAGACGGTTACTTTGGCGATGCCGCCGTTGCTGGTTTTGAAGAGAGCAACGGTGGTGTGGATGGTCTGCCAGCGCGACAATTGGGCGGCATGGTAGGCCTGGACCTCCACAAAGCGCACGCCCATCAGCCAGCGCAATGTGTCAATGGCATGTGGACCGCCCCCCAGTAGTGTGGTCTGCGGTGTCTGGGGATGGATTCGCCAGTGATCAGCTTCGCGATGTCCGACGATGTCCTCCATTTCGTGCAGATATTCGCCTTCGCCATAGAAGACATCACCGAGATCACCGGATTGGATCAATGCCTGCACGTCGCGCAGGCAGAAAGCGTAGCGCACCTGGTTGCCCATGTGGTATTTCAGTCCCGATCGATCGGTGAGTTGGATGATGCGCTCGCATTCTTCCAGCGTGGTCGCCATGGGGATCTCGGAAAGTACGTGCTTGCCTGCCTCCAATGCCTGGATGGCGTGCTGTCCGTGCAAATGATCGGGGGTGGCGACCACGATCAGGTCAATGTTACGGTCTTCGAGCATTGCCTCAAAGTGGGGATGACATGTTGCAACATTGAACTCGTGTGCCACGCGTGTGGCTAAGGCGCTGTTTTGGTCGCACACCGCAACAACGCAACTGCCTTCCAACAGTTGAAAGGCGCGTAAGTGCGAACGCCCTTGCCCCAGGCCCAGTACGCCGACCCGTATCTGTTTCATCTGCGTTTCCTCGAGTGGGTGAAATGCTATTGTTTGACACCGGTGAAGACAATGCCCTGGATGAAGTAGCGCTGGGCTACTGCGTAGAGGAGGATGCAGGGCACACTGATCATGACGCTGGCAGCCATCAAGAGATTCCACTGGGTGACTTGGTAGCCGCGGAAAAGATTGATGCCCAACGCCAGGGTATAGTTGTCCACGCTACTTAAGAAGATGAGGGGGTTGAAAAAGTCATTCCAATGGTTGAGAAACGAAAAAACCGCCACCACGCCCAGGGCAGGCCGCGACTGGGGCAGGATGATGTGCCGATAGATACCGAAGGTGCTGGCGCCGTCAATGCGCCCCGCGTCGTCGAGATCGAGGGGTAAGCGCATAAAAAACTGCCGCAAGAGAAAAATGAAAAATGCACCGCCGCCCAACCAATAGGGGACAATCAAGGGCGCAAAAGTATCCAGCCAGCCCAACATGCGAAAGAGGATAAAGGTCGGGATCAGGGTCACCTGGTAAGGAATCATGATCGTGGCGAGCAGGATCAGAAAGAGCACGTCACGACCGGGGAAACTCAGCCGAGCAAAGCCGAAGGCGACTAGACTCGATGAGATGACCTGTCCCACCAGCGCAAGCGCAGTGACAAAGACGGTGTTGCCGAGAAAGCGCATAAAAGGGATGGCGTCCAGCACTGCCAGGTAGTTCTCAGGACGCCAGGGGTTGGGAATCCACTCGGGTGGAAAAACAAAAATGCGCCCACTATCCTTGAAACTCGACGAGACCAACCACACCAACGGGATCATCATCACCACGGCGCCCGCGAGAAGGATTGGATAGACGATCAGTTTGTGTAGGATGGCCCGTCGCCGCTTGCTGGCAAACCAGCGGCGTTGTGAGAGCGGCGCAGACGAATAGGTCACGCGACCGGTTGCGCTTGGAGTACTCATCGTCGCCGTACTTCTCCTTCGTAGTAGACCCACAGCGCCGACGAGCGAAAGATCAAGGCTGTGAGTATCAGGATGATCGCAAACAGCACCCAGGCCAAAGCCGACGCATAGCCCATGCGGAAGTATTGAAATGCATTTTGATAGAGATAAAGCACATAAAAAAGCGTGGCATAACGTGGACCACCCTGGGTCATGATAAAGGGTTGGACAAAGACCTGGAATGCCCCGATCATGTTGATGACGAGGTTGAAGAAGATCACCGGCGTCATCATGGGGATGGTCACGTTGCGAAACTTTGCCCAGCTGCCGGCGCCGTCAATATCGGCAGCTTCGTACAGGTCGGTGGGGATGCCCTGTAGACCAGCGAGATAAATGAGCATGGGCGCGCCCACCGTCCACAGGCTCATGATAATCAGAGACGGCAATGCCCACTGGCTATGCCCGAGCCAGAGCGGGCCTTTGATACCGATCTGCGCCAGCAGCATGTTGAGCAACCCAAACTCGGGATTAAAGATCCAGAGCCACAACATGGTGCTGGCGATCACCGGTACCAGGGTGGGGATATAGTAGACCGTGCGCCATAGCCCGATCAGAGCCACATTCTGGTTCATGAGCAGCGCGACCGCAAACGACAGGATCAGTCCGAGCGGTACACTGACGAAGACATAGATGGTGGAAACACGTAGAGCCTGCCAGAATAGACGGTCATTGATCAACTGGTTGAAGTTGCGCAGGCCGACGAAGGTAGGGGAGCGCACGATTTCGTAGTCGGTGAAGCTCAAGTAGAACGATGCCACGATGGGTCCGATTACGAACGCGATGAGACCCACCAGCCAGGGCATGATGAAGAGATAGCCCTCGAAGGCTTCACGACGCTTGTAGCCGGGCATCCGCCGAAACAATGCGAATCGGTGCATTTGACCGCGTTCCCCTACTTCCACATAAAGATGGGTGCAGACTGCTTGTGCTGGCAAGCAGGACGGCATAGGATGGCGCGAAGGGACGTGATCGTCTGTCGGGACGATAGCTTGCCCTGCGCGTGCAGTCATGCACCGGTGGCGTGCTCCCCACGGATATCCCGGGGTGTTGCGCTTCTGCCCTGGACAATCCGCGGGGAACACGCTCTGACTAGACCGTCTCCTTATCCCTCTTCTCTTCTGCCAGACACCAACTCAACCGAAGCTGGATACCAAGCAGCGCTACCGGTTCCATTCGGCGGGACGCCGGGCAAAGATCTCGTCTACGGCGGCGCAGGCGCGTTCCGTAGCTTCTGCCACCGTCGCTTCACCCGACCAGATCGCCGAAAGCTCCTGTCCGACGGCATTCCACCATTCGCCGGCATCCGGCGTCGGATAGTAGTCATGTCCGAAGTTGGCGAAGTCGCTGGTGACAACGTTGATATCTTGCGGCTGGTGCAAGGCCCGGAAGGCTTCGCTCTCCACGACTGCGGTGAGTCCGGGGATACCATTGCTCATCATTCCGGTTTGACCACCCTCGCCCATGAGATACTTCACCAGTTGCCAGGCTTCCTCGCGCTTGGTGCTGGTGCTGAGGATGGACCAGGCGTTGGACCCCATCTGGACACTGCGGATGCCCGTTTCCGGGTGGGCGGGCATATGGGCGAAGTCCCAGTCGAACCCTGCCTCACGGATCTGCCCTTCCTGCCAGGTGCCGCCGAAGTACATGGCGACCTTGCCAGTGAGGAATGGATTCTCTTGGCCTACCAGGGTGACGGGGGAGGGCATCACTCGGTGGACGAAGATGAGGTCCGAAATGAACTGTAGCCCGGCCTGCGCTTCAGGAGTGGTGAGCGTACACTGTGTCCTGTCGGCGTTGAGGACAGAGCCGCCGGCACCGTGGATGAACGATGCGCCCCAGTATGGCGGGTTGAGCGGGCTAATGTAGAGGCCCCATTGACCGCTGTCGGCGTCGGTCAATTGCAGGGCATAGTTGAGCATATCATTCCAGGTCCAGTCAGCCGCAGGCATCTCGAGACCTGCTGCCGCCAGTAGATCTTTGTTGATGTAAAGGGCTTGACCGCCGGCATAAAGGAGACCGCCATAAAGTCCGCCCCGCCATCCCCATTCCGGGGCCATGTCATAGAAATAGGCGCTGAGATCGACCTGGTCACGCTCGATGAAGGGCATCAAATCCACGAACATGCCACGCGCAGCGCCGGGGATCACCCAATCCATTTGGTTGATGGTGATGTCGGGCGCGGTCCCGGCGGCGAATTCTGTCTGCAACTTATCCCAGTAAGCGTCACCAGGGCGGAATTCCACCTTCACTTTGATATTGGGATTGGCCTCACGGAACCCATCAATCGTCCTTTCGAGATTGGAATTCCAAGCGTCGCCCAGACCATAAGATGCCAAGCGAATCTCGACGACTCCATCCCCGGCAGGAGCGCTCCCGCCGTCCGCAGCCGGAGCTGGCGCGGCGACACATGCGCTCAAGATCAACAGTCCGACCAACCACAGCCCCACAACGGCCCATCTGCGGCGTGTGCCCAAATACGTTTGCATGGGTGTTCTCCTCGTGTAAATGAACGGCGAGACGCGAAACTTGAAAGCCGACGACGACAGGTAAACCGGCAAAACCAGCCACGCTCTCAAAAAATCCCGGGGTTCTATCTCCGTTGAAGCCCCAAACAGGGTGGTAGGACTCAGCGCAACTGGCTTGACATAACTATCAAGCTAGGCACCATCGTAGTAGTGGCGGATCAGGAGCGCCTCATGCTCCTGGTGCGCAGCGAAGGCGTCCAGCGCTTCTTTCAGATCACGGCGCACAATTGCACCAGCCAAACGTTCATGGTTGCGCAGTTCAAGTTCCAGCGCAGCTTGGTCGCTCGCGCCGTCTCTGGTGACGATGCCATAATTGCGCACCGCCGCGGGCAGCGCTTCCAGCAATGTCTGGGAGACTAGCTTCAAGAGCGGATTGCCGGTAGCTGCAGCAATCGCTAGGTGAATCTGATCATGCAGATCGAGCCGGATGTCGGTGGTAGAGCAGTGGGCAACCCAGGTCTGGGTGGCGATCGTGATCTGGGCAAACTGCGCATCGTCGCCGTATAAGACCGCCTGCTCGATGATACCTTTCTCCACCACCGTGCGCGCCTGGAGAAGGTTTAGGCGGTCTTGGCGCTGGACGTCGCGCGCCATCTGGCGCAGTTCCAGTTCCAGGGCACGGTGGGGCTGTATCGCACGGACAAAGATGCCTTCGCCTGCGCGCGCCTCTACGACGCCCATACCGGCGAGGGTCTGCAACGCTTCGCGCACTGAAGCCCGGCTGACGTTCAGCATCTCCACCAACTTGCGTTCAGTAGGTAGGCGATCGCCGGTCTGGAGTTGACCGGATTGAATCTGGTCCAGAATCTGTTGCACGATATCGCTCACCAGGGTTGAGCGAGCGGGTGGAGTCAGGGTCAACGATCGTGTCATGTAGCTATCCGTTGATTTGGGAGACCGGTTGCTCGGGTCAACGTCCGCCAACAAATTGTCTGCAAGTCAGTTGCTCTGACTGTCTGTTGGTCAGACCAATGTAGTGCAAGTATAGCAACATCCAAGCCCCTACGCAAGTGGCAAAATTGCGTGTCATTACACCGAAAAGGGTGGAGGGGGCACTGGAGCGATGTGCAGGGAGTAATGTAGGATACGACTGCGAATCCGGTTACCGGGGTCACGCGCAGACGGAGATGAAGTTCGCCCGGCGTCTCTGCCCAGAGCACCGTTCACGACTTTCCGCGTCTGCCTTTGTGCGACATCAGGATGCGTTTTTCGGCACAATGACTATGCGAATGTTTGGCCCACCCAGAGAAATAGAGTAATAAAAGGGTCATTTAATGAATCTATAATGGCGGCAAAAAAACCTCCATCAAGCCGGCAGCCATGCGCCGGCTGCCGGCTTGACCGTAGCGACGGCGCGCCAGTCAAGCTGTCCGTACATGCCAACATTGCGCAGCAGCCCATAAGATATTCTTAGAAAGAAGTATAAGCCGCTACTCCGTCTGTCTTTGATTGAACTGTCTGTGTCGGATGTCCCTTCTGGCAGCGAGACACTTCGCATAGTTAACGTTTCGATGCTGAGAGACCCTACCCGCCGTACCGTTCTCCTGCGCCTGTTGCAAAAATCTACCCCGGTGATGCGCACGTCCGATTCCACAGGACGGCGGCATCACCGGGGTATTTTGCAGGCAGTTCGCTTGTGAAGAGAGGGGTTTCTCTGCCCCCTCCCCCACCGGCGCATCTCCCCAAGCAAACTTATTCTCGCAATCCGGCGAAGACAATCTCCGCCGCGCGCACCGTCTCGTCAATAACCGCATCATCGTGCGAGGTCGAGATGAACCCAGCCTCAAACTGTGATGGTGCCATATAGACGCCGTTTGCCAACATGGCGCGGAAATAGCGGGCAAAGCGCCGGGTATCCGATTGTTTGGCGCTCGACCAATCGGTAACCGGCCCATGGGTAAAGAACAACCCGAACATGGTCCCAATGCGACACTGCGTGATCGGAATCCCTGCCGCTGCCGCAGCCTGTGCCAGACCACCCATCAACCGCTCCCCCCTGCGTTCCAAACTCTTCCAGACTCCCGGCGCAGTGACGCCGCGGATGGTCGCCAACCCAGCGGTCATTGCCAGCGGGTTGCCGGAGAGCGTCCCAGCCTGGTACATGGGACCCACGGGCGCAACCAGTTCCATGATCTCCCGCCGCCCGCCATAGGCGCCCACCGGCAGCCCCCCACCGATCACCTTGCCCAGCGCAGTCAAGTCCGGCGTTATGTCAAATAAAGTCTGCGCGCCGCCGGGATGGACGCGAAAACCGGTCATCACTTCGTCGAAGATGAGCAGCGCGCCCGCCTCCGCGGTCAATCGGCGCAGCCCTGCCAGGAAGCCGGGAAGCGGCGGCACCAAGCCCATATTGCCCGCCACCGGTTCAACGATTACAGCGGCGATCTCCTTCCCCACTGCGTCGAAGAGGCGCTCCACCGATTCCAGATCATTGTAGCGCGCGGTCAGGGTGTCGGCGACGGTTGCCGCCGGCACGCCAGGCGAGTCGGGCAATCCCAATGTCGCGACCCCTGAACCAGCCTGAACCAGCAGCGTGTCTGCGTGCCCGTGATAGTTGCCCTCGAACTTGACGATCTTGCTGCGCCCGGTATAGGCGCGCGCCAAGCGCAGGACGCTCATGGTCGCCTCGGTGCCTGAGTTGACAAAGCGCAGCATCTCAATCTTGGGCATGTGCTGCATGATTAGCTCTGCCAACTCGATCTCTTGGGGACAAGGTGCACCATAGCTGGTGCCGCGCAAGATCGCGTCATGGAGGGCCGCGGTCACATCCGGGTGGGCATGCCCCAGGATAAGCGGTCCCCACGACATGATGTAGTCCACATAGCGATTGCCGTCCACGTCAATTAAATAAGCTCCCTCCCCGCGCGCCATGAAGATAGGGTTCCCGCCTACGGCACGAAAGGCGCGCACCGGCGAGTTGACGCCGCCGGGCAGCACTTGGCAAGCGCGCGCATACAGGCTCTCCGAGGTGGGTGTCGCATAGAGTGACCGCGTGGTGCGTGTGTGCATCTCTTCCTCCTTAGCCGGAAACAGGGGCGGGTAACCACTGGGCCGCCTGCGCCTGGATGAGATTGACCAGGGTGCGGATGTACAGCGGGTCGGTGTTGAGCGCGGGCGGGCGCACCAAGCGGATCCCGTGCGCCGCGGCGACTTCCTGGGCCTGAATATCAATGTCAAACAGAATCTCGACATGGTCGGAGACAAAGCCCACCGGGACGCTCACCACCTTGCGGATGCCCTGCTCGGCAAGGCTGATCAAGTGCTCTTGCAGCTGCGGTCCAAGCCACGGCTCCGGGCTGCGCCCGGCAGACTGGTAGCTCCACGACCAGCGCGCATCGTCCAAACCGGCCTTCGCCGCAACCAAGCGCGCCGTTTCGCGCAGTTGGCTGTCGTAAGGATCACCCATTTTGACGATACGCGCCGGCAGGCTGTGCGCACTGAAGACCACATGCACGTCTTCACGCTCTGCAGCGGGCCAAGCAGCCAAGCCCTCTGCCACACGGTTCGCCAGGGCCTCGATCAGCAACGGCGCATCGTGGTAGCTGTCAATATGCTCGAACCGGATATCTCCGTGGAACATCTCCAGCCCATCGTGAATCTTGCCATGGTACTTCGCCACACTCAGTTTGCTGTAGTGGGGCGCGAGCACGATGCTGATGGCATGGGTGATGCCGTCCTCCACCATTTGGCCGACCACGTCTTCGATCCAGGGCGCCCAGTGGCGCATCCCCAAGTAGACGCGGAAGAATGTCGGATCCAGCTGCGCGGCTACCGCGGCAGCCTGTTGTTGCGAGATCGCCAGCAGCGGTGACCGTCCACCGATGGCGCGGTAATTGTGGGTGATCTCCTCCAAGACTTCCGGCGTTGTCGGACGTCCGGCGCGAATATCGGCGAGATAGCCGGGAAGCTCTTCCAGCGAATTCGGTCCACCGTAAGCCATGATGAGCACGCCCAGCGGGTAGCGCGGCGCAGCCTCAGATGGGATGGGGCGGGTCATGTCGTTCATACGTCTCCTTTTGCGGGATCGCTATCCCGTGTTTGGATGCCGGCACACTCAGCGCGCCGTTTGTTCGTGTACATAGTCCACCACGCGCCTCACCGCGTCCACAGGCGTGTCGGGAAAGATACCGTGTCCCAGGTTGAAGATATGCCCGCGCACGCCCTGGGCACTCTGCAAGACCGCATCCACCTGAAATTTCAAGTCGCGCCACGGTGCGAGCAGCGCCACCGGGTCCAGGTTTCCCTGCAACGGTTTGGCGCCGCCGATACGCTCATGGTACCAGGCTAGCGGCATACGCCAGTCTACCCCGATCACATCACCACCGCTTGCCGCGACAAGGTCAATATAGGCGGCGGTTCCGGTCGAGAAGTTGATCACCGGGACACCTGCCCGCTGCAAGGCACCGAACAGCATTTCGTTATAGGGCTGCACAAAGCGCCGGTAGTCCTCGCGGCCCAACGCCAAACCGGCCCACGAATCGAAGACCTGCAATGCCGCCGCACCGGCTTCGGCCTGGGCCAACAGGTAATCGGTTTGTACGGTCACCAACTTGACCATCAGCCGTCGCCACGCCGACGGTTCGCGATACATGAGGGACTTGGTCTTGATATAGTGCTTGGACCCGCCTCCCTCGATGGCGTAACTCGCCAACGTGAAGGGTGCACCGGCAAACCCGATCACGGGAATCCCCCGCGGGGCCAATTCGGTCGCTACCAGGCGTATTGCCGCCAACGTCGGCGCGAGGGTTTCCGTAGCAGGCGGCGTCGCCAAGAGATCAATGTCCAGCGCTCGCGACAATGGATTCTCGATGACCGGGCCTTCTCCTTTGACAAAGTCGAGCTTGAGACCCATGCCGATGAGCGGCGGGAGAATGTCCGCAAAGATGATCGCGGCGTCGAAATCGAAGACGCGCAGCGGTTGTAAGGTAACTTCCGCAGCCAAGTCCGGTGTGCGGATGAGATCCAGCATGGAGTAGCGGCTGCGCAACTCGCGATACTCCGGCAAGTAGCGCCCGGCTTGGCGCATAAACCACACGGGTGTGCAGTCGGTCGGTAAGCCGCGACAGGCGCGCAGAAAGCGCGCCTCCGGCTCCGTCCCGGTTTCGCGTGCCGGCGCGCCGGCGTGAAGGGGTCGTGCAGTCATGAGAGTCAGGTAGTCCCTCTATGTGTCGGTGCAAAAGAGAAATGTTAGACCGCGCTCACTCCGTGCGGGGCGCTGTGCAGACGTGCCTGCCAGATCGCCTTCCCCACAAAGAAGGGGCCAAGACGCTCCAGGTGGAGTGAGGTCTGCTTGGTCTTACGCATGCGTTGGACAATCACGGACAGCGGGTGCAGTTCCGGTCCTACCAGCCCCACCACAAAATCATTGTCGTGTTTGTCCAGCCCGTGACAAGCCAGCCGGATGTCATAGCCTAAGTTGGCGCGACCGAAGGCGCGTCCGATGCCGCCATGCTCCGCCAAGATGACATTCTGTTCCTGGGTGGAGAGTTGTTCGAAGCTCCCGGCGCGGCGCAAGGGATACCAAACCACCCAGGGGAGTTTGGGATCGCAGACGCGATTACGTGGTCGTGTGATGAGCGTTGCCTCCAAATCCGTTTCATAGCCGAGGGCGTAGGTACGCCCGAACATGGTGTATTCCGGCTTGGGCGTCAGACTCCCGAAAGGGTCGTCGAGCAAGAAGGAGCGGAAACGCCCCAGGAAGTCGTCGGCAGACTCGGAGAAGGTCAATAGCCCCACGCCGCGCGGGTCATTGAGGTCGGCATAGAGCGCGCCGGGAATGGACGCGGACTCCAAGGCAGCAATCAACGCAGCCGGTTGGCGCGCGTCGCCAAAGGCCATAAACTGCATGTACAGGCGGCGGTCGGACGAGATCACCTCCCCGCTTGCGCCGCGCCCTTTCTCGCTGATGTCAACGTTTTCCAGATCGGTGCTGTGTGCGCCCATTGTCGCGGGCGCCAAGCTCGGTCGCGTGCGCGGAACCGGCTGTGTCTCTATGGTTGGTGCGGTCATGGTTGTCATCCCCAGCAGATAATCGTTTCGTGCGTGCTCATTACACATTAAGTGGTTCTAGTGTTCCGCCAGCCAGCGCGCAGCCTCCGGCGCGTGATAGGTGATGAGTACATCGGCGCCGGCGCGTTTCATACCGGTCAGCACCTCCAGCACGCTTTGGCGTTCATCCAGCCAGCCCTGGGCTGCCCCAGCCTTGATCATGGCATATTCACCGCTGACGTTATAGGCGACCAACGGCAACTCCGGGTAAGCATCGCGCAAGCGCCGGATCACGTCGAGATAGGCGAGCGCAGGCTTTACCATGAGAAAGTCCGCCCCCTCCGCCACATCCAAACTCGCCTCACGCAAGGCTTCGCGGGCATTGGCGGGGTCCATCTGATGCGTGCGTCGGTCGCCGAACTTCGGTGCGCCTTCTGCCGCTTCACGAAAGGGACCGTAAAAGCTCGACGCATACTTGACGGCATAGGACATGATGGGGACGTGTCCGTAATCTGCGCCGTCCAGCGCGCTGCGGATCGCCGCGACCATCCCATCCATCATGCCGCTGGGCGCAACGATGT
>CAKZVN010000081.1 GCA_937922105.1 uncultured Litorilinea sp. | reverse complement strand
GGGGCGGGGGTGAGGGTCCACCAGGGGATAGCGGTGAAGAAAGCGGCAAGGTGTGCCATCTGCTCGGCGGCGGGCATTTCTAACGCTTGGCGCCAGGGCAGCGGGACGCCGCTGTTGGGATGGTCCACTGGGGGCGCGGTGCCGTCGTCCCACCCCCAGACGCCGTGACCGCCGTAGCTGACGCCGGCGGTGGGCGCATTGAGCAGGCTCCAGTAAATCGCCATACGCACCAGCGCGGGGGTGAGCGGTTTCTTGGAGTGATAGGCGACGTGGTTTTCGTAGGCGGGTTCCAAGTTCAGTTGGAAGAGGCGTGGGATGGTATCCCAGTCATTGGCTGGGGGACCGGTGACGATCCATTGGAGGGTTTCGTCGCTGTCGCCATGACCGGACTGATAGCCGAGTATGGAGAGCCAGATTTCGCCACGGAACTCGTCGGCGGGCCATTGTTGACCGCCGCAGTGCATGGCGACGGGCGCGCCGCTGTAGTCGGCAAAGACGGCGCGTCCGATGCGCCGCCAGCGCGCGGCGTAGGCGCCGAAGTATTTGCCGTCGCCTGCCAAGATGAAGGCGACGGGGAAGGAGTGCCAGCGCGCCACCATGTAGCGGGCGAGCAGGACAGCCTGGTCTTCCGGCAGGCCGAAGCCGGGGTCAATGGTCGGATTGGCGCCGGCGCCGATGGCCCAAAGGAGGACGGGTACGTTAAGGAAGCCTGCCAGCGCGGTGCGCTCCACGTAGTTGTCCAAGCGACGGAAGAAGGCAGGGTTGACGGTAATGCGCTCGTGCCCGATGAATGCTGCGCGCCCGTCGCGGTCACCGTCGGGAGCGGCACGCCACTGGGTGGCGACCCATTGCACTGCGTTGAAGCGTTGCCGCGCGCGCACGGCAAGGTAGTGGTCCCATTCGGCAGGGGTGCTGCGCAACGGACCGTTCCATGCCGTGTCCGCCAGCCAAAAGAAGGGTGTGCCGTCGGCGTGGATGAGGTGGCGCTTGTGTTCGGCAAGGCGCACCGGTCCGTGGCGGTCGAAGACGGTTTCATCCAGCGCAGCGGTGCACTGGAACGTGCCGCCCTGGATGGCGATCTGGGCGTCGTCGCTGTAGCTGAAGGAGAGGGTGTAGCGCCATTGGCCCTCCTCGTCGGGCGAGAAGCGGACGCACCAGTCGTCCTCACCGTTCCAGAAGCCCTGGCGCAGGCTTGTGCGCCCGGAGGGAGCTACCAGCGTCGCGCTGAGACGGGCGTCCTGGAAGGGGTTGGCGAACTTGACGGGGGAGGTCAGGTGTAACTCGACGATGCGGCGGCGGGGTACGCGGTCGCCGGTGGTGATCATGGCAGGCATAGAGTGACTCCTTTCAGCGTGTGCCGGCCTGTCGGGCCAATGGGATCATACAGTCCCTGCCGGGTTAACGCGGCGGATAGTGGAGCAGGCCTTGGTGTTCGGTCTCGGCGCGCAACAGATGGCCCTCGATGGAGGTGACGTAGAGCATGCGCAGATCGTCGCCGCCGAAGGTGCAGTTGGTGGGACGTTGACACGGGACGGGATGGGTCGCCAGCACGCGACCATTGGGCGCGAAGACGTAGATCATGCCGCCCGGCCCGCTGACTTCCCACCCGGCGGTGGCGATGATGTTGCCTTCGGTGTCCAGGACCATGCCGTCAATGCCGCGATGGGGATAGAAGTTGTGTAAGACCCGATGCTCGCCGAGGCTGCCGTCCTCGAGGATGGGATAGGCGCGCAACTCGCGCTTTTGGCCTTCGCCGTATTTGCTTTGGGCGACATACAGTGTGCGATTATCCGGCGAGAGCAGGAGTCCGTTGGGCGCCGTGGTGTCATAGGTCATGCGCACGCAGGTCCAAGTGCCATCGGGTTGCGGGTCGAGACGAAAGACAGACTCGTGGTCCAATTCCATGTCGTCGCGGAAATCACCGTAGCGGGGGTCGGTGAACCAGATACGGCCCTGCAAGTCAATGGCAAGGTCGTTGGGGCTGTTGAGGCGACGGCCCTGGTAGTTGTCGCAGAGGACGCTGACGCCGCCGTCCGGCTCGTAGCGTACGATGCGCCTGCCGCCACCTTCACAGGCATAGAGACGCCCGTCCCGGTCGAACATCAGACCGTTGGCTTGGTTGGTGCCGGTGCGATAGACGCTCAGGTTGCCGGAAGCGGCATCGTAGCGCATGATACGGCTGTTGGGGATGTTGGTGAAGAGCAGACCGCTCCCATCCCAGGCGGGGCCTTCGGTGAGGCCGATGGGTTCGACCAATACCTCAAATTGCCAACTCATAGACGATTACTCTTTCTTGAACACTCGCGTGCGAGGATAGGCGGATGGGAAGTCTTGGGTGCGACTTGCAGGGCGCGACCACGTCCCGCAGAGCAGCCGGAACGACCGGTGGGCGCGGGAGCCAGGCGCTTTTTCAGTATAGTAGATGGGCAAGCGGGCGTCAATCCGCCGGGCAGGCAGCAAGGTGGGTGTGATGCAGCCGGCGGGGAGTGCCCGTTTGGCGCTGATCCTGAGCACGCTGGCAGGCGCGGGGCTACGCTTTTTTGGGCTGGACGCGCAGCCGCTGTGGTTGGACGAGGCCTTTAGCCTCTGGGTGGCGCGCTTGCCGGTGCTGGAGATACCGGGGTGGCTGGTGCAGATTGACCACCATCCGCCGCTTTATTATGCGCTGCTGGCGGGCTGGATTTCTGGGCTGGGGACAAGCGAGTGGGCGCTGCGTAGCCTTTCGGCTTTGCTGAGTGTTGTTGCCGTGCCGCTGACGGCTGTGGCGGCGCGGCGGTTGGTGGGGCGAGAGGCGGCGCTGGTTGCCGCGATCTTGGTTGCGCTGGCTCCGTTTCAGGTGCGTTATGCCCAAGAGGCGCGCATGTATGCGCTGCTCATGGTTGCGGTGACGGCGACCCTAGCCTGTCTGGCGCAGGCGCTGCGCTCGCCACGCCCGGGGTGGGGTGTGTGGGTGGGGATAGCCGGCTGCCAAGCGGTTGCCATGTGGACGCACAATGTGGCTGCGGTCTTGTTGCCGCTTGCGCTGAATTTAGCTGTTCTGGCGGCCTGGTTGTATCTGCACACGGTTATTCTGAGTCGCCAGGCTGCCTACCCTGAGCGTCGTGAAGGGAAGTATCCCGGTTTTGGGGCTAGAGGGGATGCTTCGGCTGTGCTTCAGCATGACAGCAGCAGACCGGCAGCGCAGACACGACCTGGACGGCAAGCCCGGCGCGATGCCCAAATCATCGAGTGGGATGGGTTGCGGCGGGAGGATTTCTTGCCCGTGTGGCTGCGCGTACAGGCTGGCGCATTGTTGTTTTGGTTGCCCTGGGTTTGGCCTTGTACGCGCCAAGTGCTGGCGGTGGACGCGCACTTCTGGATTCCTGCGCCGACCCTGCAGTCGTTGATGCTCGCACTGCAAACGTTGACGATTGGGCGACTCCCGCTGTGGTGGTCCGGCGCGGCGCTATGGACGACGGCGGCGGCAGCGCTCGCGCTGTGGGGGCTATGGCGGATGCCAAGACCTGCCGGGCTGTTGACCGGCTTGCTGGCGGCGACGCCGGTAGCCGCGGCGTTACTGGCAGGGGTGCGCCGGCCTATTTTCGCCGAGCATACGCTGATTTGGGTAATGGGGCCGTGGTTGACGGCTTTAGCCGCGGGCGTGGTGGGGCTACGCGTGCACACATTGCGGATTGCGGCTTTCGTGACGCTGCTTGCGCTCAACGGACTGGGGCTGTGGGCCTATACAGCCGAGTTTGCGAAGGAGCGCTGGGACGAGGCCGCGCGTGTGGTTGCGGAAGAGGCTGCGCCGGGCGACTTGGTGCTCTTTCATGCATCGTGGGTGCAATTGGCATTTGACTATTACGCCGGTGATTTGCCCGGTGTGGAGAAACGGGGCGTGCCGGTGACGCTTTTTGCCCGGGGGGTGCTGGAGCCGCGCATGACCGCGGCGGATGTGCCCGCGCTGATGGATTGGCAGGCCCGTGACGGCGATGTGTGGTTGGTCTATTCCCACGGCTGGTATACTGACCCGGACGGTTTGGTGCCCGCGACGCTGGACCGCGTGCGCCCGCGGTTGGCAGAGTGGATTTGGCCGGAAATCGTGGTGATTCGCTATGGGAAGGCAGTCACTGAGCCGTAGCCCTCCCGCAGCTAAATGAGCAACGTTCCTTCGTGTAGATGTAGGGGCG
>CAKZVN010000080.1 GCA_937922105.1 uncultured Litorilinea sp. | reverse complement strand
ATTGCCGGGAGCGAGCCGCGGAATCAAGAAATTGATGGTGGCGGCGACAAAAACTACGAAGACAAACATCCCCAGACGGCGGAGGAAATAATTGAGTGTAATCCCTCGCATGATTTTCTTTTGGTCCTTCCCAGCCGTCCGAAATTAGGCGGGACAAAGTAACGCAAGGCCGGTCATTCGTCGGTCATTCGCTGTGTGACGGCAGCGCCGGGCGGGGGTCACCCGGCACTGCCGTGCGTCGCGGAACGTTTAGCGCGCCGCCTCCAGCTCGACCAGCACGCGCAGGAAGTGGTGCCAGTGGGACGGCGGCTGGATGTAGTTGTTGTCCTTCGTCGGCCAATTGGTCCAGTTGGTGGTGTTGAAGAGAATCAGCGCAGGCGACTGCACCAGCGGCAACGCGGGCAGTTCATCCACCCAGATCTCGACGGCGCGGCGCATCAAGTCCATGACGCGCGGGTCGCCCAGGGGCAGCGCGCCCATCTCGTCCATGATCGCGGAGTATTCGTCGTTGATCCAGCGTCCGGCGTTGTTGGTGTTGTCCACGTACTCGGTGCCGGGTTCGCCGATGGGCCGCGCCCAGCTCTTGTTGTAGCGGTTCATGCCGAACCACGGCTCGACCACGCTGCCGCAGCCGCTCCAGTCGGTCGCCGCTTCAAATTGGCCGCGCCCGGTCTGCTCGCGGAAGATGCCCCATTCTAGGATGCGGATGACCGCGTCGATGCCGATGTCGTTGAGTTGCTGGACCGCCAGCGTCGCAAACGGCTCCATGAAGGGGGGCGCGACGACGTCAATCGAGAGGGTGTTGCCGTCCGGGCCAACATACTTGCCGGCCGCGTTGAGGGTGTAGCCCTGGCTTTCGATCAACTCGCGCGCCTTAGCCGGGTTGTGCTCCGCAATGGGCGCCACCAGGTCGGCGATTGCTTCGATGTAGGGCATCATGGCTGGGTAATCCGGGAAGATGAAGGTGGCGGGCACGCTCGCGCCTTCCTGGATCACGTCCACGAACTGTTGGCGGTTGAGCGCATAGCTCAAGGCCCAGCGCATTTCCTTCTTGCCCCACGGCTCCACCGTGTGGTTGACGGTGAACATGCGCGGGCAGGGGTCGCGCCACGAATAGGGCGGGTTGTTGTCATAGGCGATGAGCTTGGGGTTCTGGGCTTGCAGCGCCTGCATCTGGCTCAGGCTCCAGCCGCCACCGCCGATGTCCAACTGGTTGTTGACCAGCATCTGGTTGGCGGTTTCGGCAGAGGGCAACCAAATGCGGTGGATCTCCACCGGCTCGGGCAGCTTCCAGTAGCCGGCTTTGGCGCCCCACCAATCGTCATTGCGCTTGTAGATGAACTCGGTGGAGGAGAAGCGCAACACGCGATAGGGGCCGCTGAAGATAGGCGCGCCCGTCTCGGCGTTGAACTCGTTGCGGAAGGTCACTGGGTCTACCCCTTCCCAAATGTGCTTGGGCAGGGTGACAATGGCCTGGGAGGTGGTGCCCGCCAAGTTCTCCATGACGAAGCGCGGGTTCGGCCCTGTCAGCTTGAAGCGCACGGTGCGCTCGTCCACAGCTTCCACCGATTCCACCCAGCGCTCCACGGCACCGGACCAGTTGAGCTGCGGGGAGTATTCCTTGAGCATTTCGATGGTGAAGACGACGTCGGCGGAGGTGAGCGGCGTGCCGTCGCTCCACTCGGTGCCGGCTTTGAGCGTGATCGTCCATTCATCCATCGCTTCGTTGGAGCTGAAGCTCTCGCCCAACCAACCCTCGATTTGGCCCGTCTCATAGTTGAGCATGAACAGCGGTTCCATCATGTTTTGGTTCATGCCCTGCAAAATGAACGTGCCCGGAATGTAGGGATTCCAAATATCGGGCGCGGGAATACGCGCGCCCACGGTCGTGCGCAGAATCTTGTCCCCAGCAGCGGCAGGCTGCGTTACTGCGCCCGGCGCTGCCGGCGCACCCGGCGCGGCGGGGGCAGCCGGCGCAGCACACCCGGCAACAACCAGGGCTGCAACGACCAGCAGCAGCAATACCCTCAACAGACTCGCTTTGTGGCCTGACACCTCAAACCTCCTTGCCTTCTCTTGGTTGCTCGCTTGTGGATTGATGAACACCAGCAAACGCTCCACTCCGTGCGCCGGTCATCCTGGGGAGACGACTGCGCGCGGCATCAACTGCGTCCGTGCCACAGAGAACTATGGCGCGGGGAGTGCCTTAGGCTGCGCGCGTTCATAGACCGGGGCTGTCCGTGTTCCCCGCCAACTTCGCGGCGAACCTCCGGTAGATGTACAGGGGGAAACCGGCGGCGCAGACAATCGTGACGCTGGAACAAAACTTGGCCCGGTCGGTATTGCACACAGGACGCCAGGCCCATGCGCGGGTTATGGCGCTAATGGATTGTTGGCGTGACTGCGAAGCCGGACTGGTGAACGGGCCGGACAGAGACCCCGGGACTGGGCGCTACAATCTTGTGTGGCGGCCCGTTGACGTTGCCGTCACGGACAGAGTTGCAGCAATGGAACAAGCACTTGGCTAGCTGTAGTTTACCTTGCCCCATCTGGCCCTGTCAAACGGAGAATCGCACGGGCCTTGTCGAGGTCTGCGTAGCCGCCACGAACGCTCGCTATAACAAACTGGTATCGGCGTCACGCAGGGCGCGCAGGCTGTTCTCCATGAGATAAACCAGCAACGGGTTGAGGGAAAGGGCCAGATGGGGGACAGCCGCGGCGACGCGCGTGGCGCAAGACGCCGGCTCTCTTTCCCCTGCCAGGTGGAAGTAGAGGGCTTGCAGGCGTAGGCCCGTTGCCAATGTCTCGCTGATGGCGCGCTGTTCGGGGCGTTGTTCCAGGTCGCGCAGCAAAATCCGCGCGACTTCTTGCAGCGGCAGGCGCGCCAGGGCTGCGTTGCCGGTGTGCAAGTCTTGGATGAGCCGTTGCTGATGTAGCAACCACCCGCGCATGGCAGGATGCGCCATGAGGGTTGCCACGTCCCTGCTCAGGGTCTTGAGATCGTCGGTGGAGGGAGCGGGCGGTTGCGGTGCATTGCTTCCCACAGCCGCCAACAGAGCCGCGGTCTCCGCATCATCTACGTGGGGCGGTTCGCAAGTCCACAAGTCCGCGCCGAACAGACGATAGTCACCCGGCAGCGTGGGCGGCGTATCCGTCCCAGTATAGGCCCCGTGGACCACGCGCAAGAGCTGCCGTCCTACATCGAAGGGAATCTCCAGCAGGGTGGCGTTTTGACCGCGAGCGGCGCGTACGCGCACCAGTCGCCCGATGCGCTGTGGCGCGGGCAGCTGCCTGCGCTCCAGCTTGTCGTTGCCGAAGGCTTCGAGGATGCCCCGTCGCGGTTGGATCACCAGCGCCAGGAGCGTCCCGCCGGCAGTTTGGGTGGCTTCTTCCGGCGCGATGGCGTCCGGCGCCGGCATCTTGACGAACCACAAGGAGAGATTGGCGCCCAAGTCCGCGGGGCTGATGAGGCTGCGCCAACCGGTGGTGGGCAAGGGCGTATGGCGGATGCCGCTGAACTGGAGCTTGCGTAGGCTCCGCTCGGCAGCCGCCGCCAACTCCGGCGCCGCCATGATGCTCAGCGAGACCAACGCGGGGACAACCGCCGCGGAGACTTCCGCAGCCAGCCGCTCCAGCCGATGGAGCGCAGCGCGCGCCACCGCCGGGCGGTCCTCCAGCACCATGAGGCGGTATAGCTCGACGCGCTGGGCCGGCTCCAGCCGCTCCATCAACTCCAGGACCATCCAGGCAATCGGCTCACCCGCCGCGTACATCTGCGTTACATAATCCAGGTAGACGCGCCGGTTGAGCGCGCCCTCCTCCACCGCTTCGCGCAGGCTCTGGTAGGCGACTTCGTTGGTCTGGCTCAGGTCGGCAAGCAAGGCCTGGGGCACGGTCTCGCCCAGGAAACGCTCCATGATGAGCGCGGCGGTCACCCGGGTCTGGGCCGAGTTGGCACGATTGGCGGCAGCCGCGCGCAACGGGGGCAAAATTTCGTCGGGCGGCAAGAGCGCGGCGACATGACCCAACCCCCCGCGCAGTTGGCTGTTGGGAGTGTCCAAATGCTTGAGGAGTGTGGTGACCAGCAAGTCGGCAGGATAACTGTGGACGAGACGCCGCGCAGCCGCGGCTAATTGCGCTTCGCTGTTGGTGTGAGCCAGCTCGGCGAACTCTTGCATCAGTTGGCGACGTTGCTGGAACGAGCCGATGATCTTGTCGCTCATGGGCCGATTATACCATACCCCGTCCAACGTAGGGCAGTCGTAGGCCGCGCGACGGGCCGAATAGCACATATGGTCGGAAAATTGCCGGATACTTGCGATGACCGCGCGCGCGTGTTACACTGCATGACACGGAAGAACACGACGCGCGACCGGCACGCGCCGGTCTCGGACTTGCTCCCGTGCCGTGCAGACTGAACCAGGACCATGACCCAAGCTCTCTATCGCCGTTGGCGCAGCCAAACCTTCGACGAAGTCGTCGGTCAAGAGCATGTCATCCGCACGCTGCGCAACGCGCTGCGCGACGACCGCGTGGCTCATGCCTATCTCTTTGCCGGCCCGCGCGGCACCGGCAAGACCAGCACCGCGCGCATTTTGGCCAAGGCGCTCAACTGTAACGCAGCCCCGGAAGCGCGACCGTGCAACCGTTGCCCCACTTGCATCGCCATCAACGAGGGGCGCATGATCGATCTCATCGAGATTGACGCCGCCAGCAACAACAGCGTGGACAATATCCGCGAACTGCGCGACAAGGTCGGCTTTCTGCCCACCGAGGGCCGCTTCAAGATTTACATCATTGACGAAGTGCACATGCTCACCAACAGCGCCTTCAACGCGCTGCTCAAGACGTTGGAGGAGCCGCCGCCCCACACGCGTTTTGTGTTGGCGACCACCGAGCCGCACAAGATTCCTGCAACGGTGCTCAGCCGCTGCCAGCGCTTCGACTTCCGCCGCATTCCCGCCGTCGAGATCGCCGAGCATCTGCGCCATATCGTCACCGCCGAAGGCTATGAGGCCGAGGAGGAGGCGCTGCTGGCGATTGCGCGCAGCGCGCAGGGCTGTATGCGCGACGCGGTCAGCCTGTTGGACCAGATGCTCAGCTTCGGCGGGCGCGTGGTCACCTTGGCCCAGGTGCAGCAAAGTTTAGGCGCCGTGACCGCGCAAGCGGTGAACGAGTTTGTCGAGGCGCTTGCCACGCGTGAGATTCCGCGCGGCCTGCGTCTGATCCAGCAACTGGTCTTGGAAGGCTCTAGTCTCACCGAGTTTACCCACCAAGTCATCGAGCATCTGCGCGGCATTCTGGTCTTACAAATGGCTCAAGACCCCAGCCTGCTGCGCGAATTGCCCGCGGAGAGCGTGCAACAGATGCAGGCCCAAGCCCAGCGGCTGACCCTGGAGCGGACGCTCTACGCCATCAAACGCTTCGGGGAGGCGGGCATCCAACTCAAGAACAGCTACCAGCCCCAGTTGCCGTTGGAACTGGCGCTCATCGAAGTGGTGCAAGGTGAGGCGTTCGTGCCTGCCGCCGGTATGGTCGCAGCGCCCGCCCAGCCCGCGGCGCAGCCCGTCGCAACCGCTTCTCCCGCCGCGCCTGCTCCTCTGCCGCCTGCGACGGCGCGGGCAGCCGCCGCAGGGGAGAAAGCTGTGCCGGACAAGACCGGACGGCCCAAACCCGGCGCAACCAAGCCGGACACCCCCCAGCCGGGCGAGGCCCCTCCGCCGCCGCTGGACAAGGCTGCGGTGCAGCGCCTGCGCAGCCAATGGAAATCGTTCCAGGCCCAGGTGAAGTCGCAGTTGGGCATGAAGGTCTGGGCTGCGCTCAACTCGGTGAAGGATGTCGCGGTCTCGGACCACGCAGTGGCGTTTGCCTTCGGCAACAACGCCTTTGCCCAACAAATGCTCGCCGAGACCGAAAATCAAACCAAAGTGGCAGCCATTCTGGGTGAACTCCTGGGGCGCCCCGTGCAGCTGGAGTGCCGGTTGGGCGACCAGGCGCGCGTGTCGGGCAGCCGCAGCGCCGTCAGCGAGGAGAGCGTCCGTGACGACGACGCCGACCAACTGGTAGCCTATGCGGTGGAGCAATTGGGCGCGTTGGTGGTAGAATAACGACTTCCAGCCGCAAACCATCTTGGTGCGCGGCCCGTGCCACAGCCGCCGGGTCGCACCGACTTGAGGAGAATTTGGAACATGAGCAAGGGTAAACGACCGCAGCGCAATCTCCCCCCCATGCCCGGCTTGGGCGGCGGGGGCATGGGCAATCTCTTGGCCCAGGTGCAAAAGCTCCAGGAGGAGATGGAAAAGGCCCAAGCCGCGCTCAAGGATGAGGAAGTCACAGTCAGTGTGGGCGGCGGCATGGTCACTGTGGTCGCCAGCGGCGATCAGCGCATCAAGTCCATCACCATCAAGCGGGAGGTCGTGGACCCCGACGATGTGGAGATGCTGCAAGACCTGGTGCTCAGCGCGGTCAACGACGCGCTCAACCAGTCGCGCGCGCTGCAAGAAGAGCGGCTGGGCGGCTTGACCGGCGGTCTCGGCCTTCCGCCCGGTCTCGGTTTCTAACCGATCTGCCGACCGTCTATGCAACCACTCGCCGAGCCGATCAGCCGGCTAATCGAGGCCTTTTCCAAACTGCCCGGGATCGGCCCCAAGACTGCGGGGCGGCTCACCTATTTCCTGTTGCGCAGCGATGAATCCATCGCGTTGGAGTTGGCGCGCGCCTTACAAGACCTCAAGCGCGGTACGCTCTTTTGCAGCATCTGCTACAACATCGCCGACCGCGATCCCTGCCCCATCTGCGCCAATGGGCAACGCGACCACAGCCTGATCTGTGTGGTGGAGGAGCCGCTGGATGTGCAAGCCATCGAGCGCACGCGGCTCTTCCACGGCGTCTATCATGTCCTCCACGGCGCCATTTCGCCCATGGAGGGTAAAGGGCCGGACGACCTGAAGATCGCGCCGCTGCTCCAGCGTATTCGCAACGGCAACCCGACGCCCGATGCCGCGCCTGTGGCTGTCAAGGAGATTCTCTTGGCGACCAACCCCAATCTGGAAGGGGACGCCACCGCCATGTACATCGCCCGTCTGGTCAAACCGCTGGGCGTGCGCGCCACCCGCCTTGCCCACGGCTTGCCCGTCGGCGGCGATCTGGAATACGCCGACGACATCACGCTGGGTCGCGCGCTCGCCGGGCGCAGCGAACTCTGAGCCGCGCCCTGTGCACGACTCGACGCCGCGCCGGCGCGCATCGCCCGGATTCCATACCCGAAACGCCACCACCTGGACGCCATGATTGACGCCAAACCCGCCGCCAAATTGCACACCTTAAAAGCCGCCTGGCAAAACAACCTGCTCGACCCGCAGACGCGACGTTTCGGCGAGCGTCGCGCCCGTTTTACCACCAGCAGCGACGATCTCGTCGTCGCGCCGCTCTATACCCCCGCCGACCTGACGCTGGAGGGCGACCCGGTGCATGGGGCAGAGCCGGCGGATGCCGAGACCTACTACCTGCGCCGGCTGGGCTTTCCCGGTGACTATCCCTTCACGCGCGGGGTCCAGCCTTCCATGTATCGCGGTCGCCTATGGACCATGCGCCAATACGCGGGGTTCGGCACCGCGGCGGAGAGCAACCGCCGCTATAAGTACCTGATCGAGCAGGGGCAGACGGGTCTCTCCGTTGCCTTTGATTTGCCCACCCAGATCGGCTACGACGCCGACCACGACTTTGCCGAGGGTGAAGTGGGCAAAGTGGGCGTCTCTATTAGCAGCCTGCGCGACATGGAAACCCTGCTGGACGGCATTCCGCTGGACAAGGTCAGCATCAGCATGACCATCAACGCGCCCGCGGCGGTGCTCTTGGCGATGGTGATCGCGGTGGGCAAGCAACAGGGTGTCCCACCGGAAAAGCTGCGCGGCACGGTGCAAAACGACATTCTCAAGGAGTACATTGCGCGCGGGACCTATATCTACCCGCCTGCGCCCTCCATGCGGCTGATCACCGACATCTTTCGCTATTGCGCCGACCACGTGCCCAAGTGGAACACCATCTCCATCAGTGGCTACCACATCCGCGAGGCGGGTAGCACCGCGGTCCAAGAGGTGGCGTTCACCTTAGCCAACGGCATCGAGTACGTGCGCCAAGCGCTGGCGGTCGGGTTGGATGTGGACGATTTCGCCGGGCAGTTGAGCTTCTTTTTCAACGCGCACAACAATTTCCTGGAAGAAGTCGCCAAGTTCCGCGCCGCGCGGCGGCTGTGGGCAAGCATCATGCGCGAACGCTTCGGCGCACAAAAGCCCGAAAGCTGGAAACTGCGCTTCCATACCCAGACCGGCGGCAGCACCCTCACCGCGCAACAACCGGAAAACAACGTGGTGCGCGTGACGTTGCAGGCATTGGCGGCAGTCTTGGGCGGCACCCAG
>CAKZVN010000079.1 GCA_937922105.1 uncultured Litorilinea sp. | reverse complement strand
CGGCCCTTGCCAGAGGGTCGTCTCGTTTGTGCCGTGGAGGAGAAGCAGCGCGATCTCCAGACCGGCAGGGGGCTGCGCATTCGCGGCGTGCAAGCTATGGAAGACCAGGTCTACGCTGATCCAATCGCCCGGCTGGAATGTGTCGCCGCGCAGGGTGTAGCCAGTGAGGGTCAAGGTCGGCAACAGGGTCGTCTCGGTATGGACCGCAGGCTGGAGGTCCGGGCGCGGATAGCTGTCGTAGGGCAAGGTGACTTCCCCGGCAAGGGCCGTGGTCCCTGCTGCGTCGGCGCGCGGGCGCCGAGGCATGTCGTCGCGCAGTTCATACCACGCGACCTGGACGTTCAGCGGTTCGCCACCGGCGCAGGGGTCCAGCACGGTGGGATAGTAGCGTTCTATCACACGTTCGCCGGGTTTCCAGTGGAGGGTGACATAACTTCCGTTGCCCGGCAACTCGTCTATTTGGGCGACACGCGCGCCGTCGCGGTCAAGTAGGTGGACCGAGACGGTGAGGTTGCGCCCCAATGGCGTATCGGCGCGCCAATAAAGCGTGAGGTGGCGGGCGGGTGTCTCGGCGCGCAGGCCCAGGAGGGTGGGGGCTTCCACAAAGGCAGCCGTGCGCGTCAGGGTCGGGGCTAGGTCGGCGGGCCATTCTGCCGCTTGTGCGGCTGAGAGGGTGACGGTGTAGAGAAGTACCGCGCCGTAGGGATCACGCACGATCTGGGGCGTGACATTCGGCCAAAGCTCTGCCAGGTCTTCGGCGCGGTCATCCTGTTCTCGGGGAAAGGCATAGACTGCGCCGCGACCGGGCGGCGGCAGGACCAATGTGCCGCCGGCGTCAAAAGACTTGATGCCGAGGTTGTTGCGCAGCAACCAGACAGTGGCATGGTGGTCGCCCCAAAGTTGCGAAAGGTAGACTTCGTTCTCCGCAGTGAGAGGAGCGAGGTAGGCGAGGGCGTCGAGTTTGTCGCCGTCAAAGAGGTAGTAGACTTCCTGGCTATGGGCGAAGCGGACGAAGTAGTCGTAGACCGCCATGCCGGTGCTAAAGAGGACGACACTGGTCGCGACCAGCGGGCCGGCCCAGACCGCCGGTTCGCGGCGTCGCCACAGCCAAGCCAGCCCTAGCCCGGCAGGCACAAAGAGCGCCGGGATGGAGGGCAGGGTGCGCGAGTAGTTGGGCGCGGCTTCGCTGAGAATGGAGGGAAAGAGCATGACCGCTGCCCAGACGACGAGCAAGAGCAGCGCGTCCCGTTCACGGTTGTCGGGATGGCGCGCCCTGCGCGCGACGGCTAGACCCAGCCCAAGATAGTAGACCAGAGCCATAGGCCAATCGAAGACGGAGCGTCCGGCAGGACCATGCGTCCATTCGGGGTCGCCGGTGAAGCTGAACATGCCGGCGACCAGCCAGATGTTGTGCAGCAACGCGCGCAGCGGGGTGTCGCCGCTGACGCGTTCGGCGAAAATGGAGACCTCGGAGGCGTGACCGTAGAAGAACTCCGGGTGACGATAAAATTCGATGCCTAGGGGCAGGAAGACCAAGAAGGCTACCAGACCGCTCAGGAACAGCCCACCCAACGGGCGATCCGGTCGCCAAGTACGCCAGGCCGGGTAGCGCCAGAGCAGCCAGGCGGTGAAGGCAATCAGAATAAAGGGCGCAAGACGACCGGTCGGATGCGTCCACACACCGAGGCCCAGAAAGAACCCGCTGGCGGCATACGCCGCCACGCGCAGCCGTGGCGCGCTGGCGTGTGCGGCGAGATAAGCCAGCCCAAAGACCAGGCTGAAGATGATGGGCATGGTGATGACACGGATGCCGTAGCGGCTGAAGTGGAAGTGCCACAGACTGATGGCGATGGCGAGCGCAGTCCCTGCCGCCACGGCTCGGCTGTCTTGCCGGATGAGCATACGCACCAAGACATAACTGACCGGGATGGTCAACAGGCCCAAAATCGCCGAAGCCAGGCGCAATGTATAGACATTGAAGCCGAAGAGCGAGATGAGCAGCGCCTGCCAGTAGGTATAGAGGACTTCACGTCCGGCGTTGGCGGGCAAGAAGAGAGGACGGTTGCCCTGGAGGACTTGCTGGGCGTCTATGGCATTGAAGGCCTCGTCAAATTGAAAACCGGGCGGCAACGCGCCCAGTTGGTAGAAGCGAAGTACGGCTGCCACCAGGACAATGCCCAGGAGCAGCAACCAGTCTTTGCGGGTCCACGCCATGCTGTGCAACGGTCTTTTCCGAGTGGTGAACCGCCGGAGTCGAACGCCGACCCGGGTTGTGCCGGCGCGCATCAGGGCGCAGGCAATAGCTGCATTGTATCACCAACGCGCAGGATTGCCAGACTTAGGGACGCAGCGCGGTCGCCGGAATGAAGGGCCTCAATGGGGGCAAGGTCGGCGGCGTTGTAGACCGCCAGCTCGATGACATGGTCACCAGGCGGTAGAGAAGCCGGCAGGCTAACGGCTAGATAGCCCGGTTTGCGGTCGCCTGTACCCCAGGTGGTAGGTGGCAGCAGTGTGCCAATGGGGAGTTCGTCGGCCTGGGTGAGCGTCTGTCCGTCGGCGGCGCGCACGCGCAAGGAGGCTTTGTAGTCCACGGAAGGGCGCCGGGCGGCGTACCAGTCGAGTTGTGCCAGCAGGCTCTCCGGCGCGGTAGCTGCAGGATAGAGGGTGAGCGCGGCGCGTTCGAGGACAAGTTCGTCACCGTAGGTTGCGCTAATCTGCACGTGATGATGGGCAACAAGGGCGACGGGGCTGATGTAGCGGCAGGTACGCACATCCAAGTACTGGCGACAATCCTGACGGTAGGCGACGGCTGTCACATATTTGGCGAGAAATTCGCCAGGGTCTACTTCGCTTTCACCGGCATAGACGATCCAGAGGGCGCGGTAGCGGGCGAGCCAACTCTGCACGCGGTCGTCTTCGACTTCGGGGACAACGCGCGGCAAGGTCACGGGCCAAAAGGGCGTATCCGGCGCTTCGGGGACGGTGGTGAAGGTCCACGCGGGCGAGAAGTAGTAGCGGGCAAGGAGATGCTGGCGCGGGGCTTCCAATACAATTAGGTCATGCTGCGGATTTAGGCGCGCTGCCAACTCCGTGACCATGCGCCGATAGTCGCTCTTGACGTAGGACGTGGTGTAGTGGTTGAGCGCCAGTAAGGAGACGATGAGCGCCGGCGCAACGGTCACCAAACCGGCGATTCGTGACCGTTGCCCGGCGGCTGCGACTACGGCGGCAATCGCCATGAGCGTGAAAGGAACGGCGAACAAGATGTAGCGTGTGGCAAGGGTCGGCAGCGCCAGCGCGCCCACAAGCGGTGGAAGGAGCGCCAGCGCGAACACGAGATAGGCGCCGGGGTGGTCGCGCCCGGCTCGCATGAGGATCACCCCTAGACCGAGCAGGGCAAAAGGCGCGAGGAGGAGGCTCCAGTCGGCGGCGGGCACACTCCAACGGATGGCGGCGAAACCGATGTCGCGCCCGTACTCGCGCAGAAATTGCAACGGGCCGATGGGGGCGCCCTCCGCTGCGCGTAGGACGACTTGGAGCGTGGTGCGAAAGCTCGGCGCAAGGACCAGCCAACAGGCAATGGGCAAGCCGGCAAGCGCATAGGCCAAGAAGAGGCGTCGCCACGGCAGGGACCGGCGGGCAAGGAGCGCATAGCCGAGCAAGGCTCCGGCTTGCAACGCCAAGACAAGCGCGCTGACGTAATGCAGACCGGTCATAACCCAACCGGTGAGCACGAAGAGCGCAACGTATCGTGTGCCAGGCTGGGGCCGGGTGAGCCGCCAGGCCAACAGCGTGGCGAACAGCGCCGCCATAACGACCAAGCTGTACATGCGCGCGTCTTGGCTGTAGTAGACCAGGACTGGAGAAAGCACAGCCAGGAGCGCAGCGATCGGTGGCGCATGGGGAATGGTGGGCAGCAGGTGTCGCGCGGCGATCCAGGTGAGGGGGATGAACAGGCTGCCCGCCAGCGCAGGTAGCCAACGCAAGGCAACCTCGCTTTGGCCTGCCATGTGGGACCATGCATGGACGAGCAGGGACCACAAAGGCGGATGCTCAAAGGGCGCGCGCCAATGGAACTCGATGATCTCCCACGGCGCAGGGCGTGCCATGAGTGCGGAGGCTGCCTCATCGTAGCTCAGCCCCAGACGGTCCAACCCTGTGACACGGAGTGCAAAGCCCAGCAGCGTCAGCACGATCAGCAGAGTGCGCGTGCGTTGCGGATCGGCGCGCACCGCTGGCGACGGCGCGGTATGCGACACGACGACCTAGTCTCCGATGGGTTGGACGGAGCCTTCGGTTGCCGGTCGGACATGCGGTTCCGGGCCGACTTCGTCCTGGGTGGGAGGTTGGGTGCGGTCGCGTGTGCCCACACGCGCGCCGAGCCGATCTAGGAAGCCGACCACAATGCTATAGCCGACCGGCACGATGATCAGCGTGAGGAAGGTGCTGGTGATCATGCCGCCCATGATGGCGATGGACATGGAGGAGCGGAATTCACCGCCGGAGCTAAGCCCTGCCGCCACGGGAACCATGGCTAAGATCAGCGAGAGCGCGGTCATGAGAATGGGGCGCAGGCGCACAGGACCGGCACGGCGCATGGCGAGGTCGGCGTCTACGCCCAGCGCGCGCTGGCGGTTGGCAAAGTCTACCAAGAGGATGGAATTTTTGGTGACCAAGCCCATGAGCATGATGAAGCCGATGAACGCGGTCAGGTCCAACGGTCTACCGGTGAGCGAAAGGGCAAGAATGGCGCCGATGACCGCCAACGGCATGGCAAGCATAATCAGGAGCGGCTGGATGAAACTGCCGAACTGACTGGCGAGCACCATGTAGATGAAGATGACCGCCAGCAGGAGTGCCAGCGATAGATTGCGGAAGGAGTCACGCTGCGCTTCGGCGTTGCCGCCCAGCCTGGCAGAAATACCGTCGGGCATGGGATAGGTTGCGAGGAGCGCGTTGACGTCGGCGGTGACCTGGGGAAGGCTGCGCCCGCTGGCGTTGGCGCCAATGGAGACGATGGGCAGGCGTTCGGCGCGCACAATCTCATTGGGACCGGATGCAATGGTCGCTTTGGCGACGGTGCGCAGGGGCACGATCTGCCCGGCAGGGGTGAGCAGGCTGATGTTGAGCACGTCGTCTACGCCGGTGAGATAGGCCTCATTGAGACGCACGCGAATGTTGGCTTCTTGGCCCTCACCGCGGAAGACGGAGGCGATCTCGCCGTTGACTAGGGTGCGCACTGTCGAGCCGATTTGTCCCGGCGTGAGGCCGATGTCTGCTGCGCGGCGGCGGTCAATGTTCAGTTGAAGTTCAGGCGTGCCCGGTTTGTAGCTGACGTCAATGTCGGTGAGACCGGGGATTTTCGCCAATTCTGCGGCGAGCCGCTGTGCTTCGGCGCCCAAAGCGGCATATTCGCCTGTGCGCCCTTCGACCTGGACGATGATGTCCTTGCCGCCGAGGATGGCGTCACCGCCGGTGGGGTTGTCGGCGAGTTGGAACGACATATTGGGGACACCTGCCAGGGGACCGCGCAGTTCGTCAATCACGCGGCGGGTGTCGTAGCGCCCGTTTTCGACCACCTTGACAAAGAAGGTGGCACGGTGGGAGGCGGCGGTGCCGCCCACGGTGGTAAAGACGTCGCTGACCTCGGGATGGCTACGCAGGATGGCTTCAACCTGGATGGCTTCGGCAAGGGTGACATTGAGCGGTGTGCCTACGGGCAATTCCATGGAAGCGTCAAATTGACCGCGATCCAAGTTGGGCAAGAAGCTCTGCTCGATGAAGCCGGCACTGAGCACGCTACCGGTGATGACCACAATCGCCAGCGTGGTGGTGATGAACTTGTGGTCCAGTGCCCAGTTGAGCGAAGCAGCGTACATGCGGTCGAGGATCGAATTTCCGGCGCGCTCTTCCGCGGGGTCGTCTGCGCCGGATTGTGGCGCGGCTTCTGGGTTCTCTGCTGCCGATGGTTCCGTCTGTGTCGCGCTCTGAACGGCGCGTTTTTGGCTTGGGCGGAAGAAGATGGAACTGAGCATGGGGGCGAGCGTCAACGACTCGAAGGTGGAGACGACGATGGCGATGGAGACGGTCAGACCGAAATCGCGGAAGAACTTGCCGATGATGCCTTCCGCATAGGCAACGGGGAGGAAGACCGCCAAGATGGTTGCGCTGGTGGCGAGAACAGGCAGCACCACCTCGGCGGTGCCGCCGCTGGCAGCCTCGCGCGGGGCGTGACCGCGCTCGATCCAGCGCATGATGTTTTCGCGCACCACGATGGCGTCGTCAATGACGAGACCGACCACCAATGCCAGAGCCAACAAGGAAATCTGATTGAGCGAGATGCCGAACAGGTCCATGAAAAAGAGTGTCGCGATCATGATCACAGGCAGCCCTGCCATGGTGATCAGGGTGTTGCGCAGATCGCGAAAGAAGGCAAAGATGACCAGTGTGGCAAAGAGAGCGCTCCAGAGCAGGTCTTCCAGCGCGCCCCTGGTGGATTCCTGGACGACCAGGGATTCGTCGCCGGCAATGACGATGTCCAGATCAGGGTTGCGTGCGGCGATGGGTTCCAGCGCAGCCTTGACGCCATTGGCGACTGCGGTGGTGTTGGTGCCGCTCTGTTTGCGGACGCGCAGCACAACCGATTCTTCGCCGTTCAGGCGGGTGATGGAGGTGCGCTTTTCGTAACCGTCCACGACTGTGGCTACATCGCGCAGATAGACGGGACCGGTGCGATTGCTGACGATGACATTCTCGATGTCGGCGATAGTGGCGAAGTTGCCGGGGGTCCGCACCAATAATTCGCGGTTGCCGTCCACCAACGACCCGCCGGGGACGTTGAGGTTTTGGACGCGCAGGGCGTCAATGACTTGTTGCGGTGTGAGGAAGCGCGCCGCCAGGGCTTTGGGATCGAGCAGCACTTGGATTTCGCGCACGTCGCCGCCGTTGACCTCAACGGCAGCGACGCCGGGGACACGCTGCAACGGTCCCTGGATTAGCTCTTCCACGTCGGCGCGCAGCTGGGACGGGCTGCGGCTACCGGTGCGGTCGGCGACACCGAAGAGCATGATGGGATTGTCCGACGGATTGAAGCGGCGCACAATCGGCTCTTCGATGGTTGCGGGTAGGCGGTTACGCAGCAGACCGACCCGCTCGCGCACTTCCTGATTGGCTTTGTCTACGTCGGTGTCCAGGTTGAATTGCAAGATGAGGGTGCTGACGCCCTCGCGCGAGCGCGAGTTGACTCGCTCAATGCCGCCGATGGCTCCCAGGTCTTCTTCCATGACCGAGGTGATCTGGTCTTCGACTTCTTCGGGGGAGGCGCCGGGGTAGACGGTGGTGACGACGATGACCGGGAATTCCACGTTGGGGAAGAGGTCCACCGGCATACGTGTGTAGGAGACGATGCCCAACACGACACCGGCGGTGAGAATCATGGTCATGAAGACCGGTTGGCGAATCGCAATGTCCCACAGTTTCATACAGGTGGTATCCCTTGAACGTTCCAGTCACACGAGGGGCGAACTGCCCCAGGGCTAAACCTCTGGGCTACCAAGCAACGCCCTCTGAAGGGGTCTTGAGAGGCGGTCAGCTTACTCGAGCGGGCGTCGTTGGTAGCCGGGCGGTTTACCGTCCGGCGGTTGCCTTCATCTTAGGGCACTTACTCCGGTAGCAGTTCGACGGTGGCGAACATGCCGGGGCTGATGCCGCTGACGTCGCCGGTGGGCCGCACCGTGACACGCACGGTGCGGCTGGCGATGTCCAATTCCGGCGCAATCAGAATAACAGTCCCTTCCAGCACACGGTCGGGGAAAGCCGCCAGGCGGATGCGCGCCGGTTGACCGACACGCACTTGGCCGATGCGGGTTTCCTCGACGCGGATGACGACATTGATCACGGGGGAGAGAATGCGCCCGACCACTGCGCCGGGACCGACCATCGCGCCGACGCTGGTCTGGACGCGCGCGACGATGCCGGTGATGGGTGCGCGTACAGTGGCTTTGTCCAGTTGGAGTTGGGCCAAAAAGAGCGCAGTCTCGGCTTGGCGGACTTGGGCCTCGACCGCGCGGATTTGGGCGGCTTCGGGACCGTCCTCCAGGCGGCGCAATTGGGCGCGGGCCGACGCCAGCTGGGCATAGGCCCCGGCGATGACATCTTCGCTGGCGCCCTTGAGCAGCTTTTCATATTGGGCTTGGGCTGCTTCTAAATTGAGCGTCGCCTGTTGTAGTTGCAGGCTCTCCGGCAGGGCTGCCACTAAGGGATTCCACGCCACTTGGTCATAGGCGGCTTGGGCACGACGGACGGCAGCTTCGGCTTGGCGCAGCTGTGCCTGCGCCATGGTGATGTCTTCGGCGGTCGGGCCTTCCAACGCGCGTTTATAGGCTGCGTCGGCGGCGGCGACCGCCGCACGCGCGGCTTCGATGTCGGCTTCGTTGGGGCGGATGTTGAGCAGGTCCAACTGAGCCTGGGCTGCTTCCAGGGCAGCCAGGGCCTGGGCGCGCTGGGCCTCTAGGGCGGTGGCGTCAATGCGCAGCACGACTTGGCCTGCGGTGACGCGGTCGCCGACGTTGAGATTGAGTTCCAGGACTTGTCCGCCCACCTCAGCGATGATGGGGACATCATCGTCGGCTTCGACCTCCCCGCTGTAAAAGGCGACGCCCGGACCGGTCTGGGCAGGCAGTGCAGGCGGCAGGCCCGCGACCTGGACCGCCGTTGCCGTGGCGCGCGCTTCCTCGGTGGGCAGCGGCGTGGCAAAGGTCGGCGCATAGGTGGGTGGGGTAAAGGGAACGGGCGTGGGCGACTGGCGTCCGAAATCACACGCCTGCAACAGCCAGGGGACAAGGACCAGGCATAGTATAATCAACCTGCGCGACGGGTGAGGCGGTCGAGATGGGTGCGCGGCGAGGCGGCGAAACACGCTGGGTATCACGGAATCGTTTCCTACTCTGTGTCCGTAGTATGAAGCGGCGCGACAGGAGCCGGCGTGGCGTGGGCCGAGCGATCTGCCGGAATGTGCAGGGCGTGGAGGAACATTTCTAGGACAAATTCCTCCATTTCGGCGGTAAAGTCGTTGCCGTCAATCAGCAAGCGGTGGGTGACAAAGGAATGGATCATGCCGAAGAGGGCCATGACGGCTAGCTCGACATTGACCGGACGCGCGACGCCGGCGGCTATCGCGTCCTGCAGAATGGACATAATCGGGCGAAGCAGATCGTCGCGATGAGCGCGAATGATAGCCCAAATTTGATCCTCCAACCCAACTGTTTCGCGAATGGCGTTGAGGATTACCATGCGCCGCTCGACCTGGATGGCAAAATAGGCGGCGATAACCGCGCGTAGGCGTTGGGCATGTGAGCCGGGCGTAGCAGCCGCCTCGGCGATGCGCTCCGCGACGGTGCGGATATCATGCTCGAAAACGCTGAGCAACACGTCGCGCTTGTCTTGAAAGTGATGATAGATGGTCGCTTTGGCTAATCCGCTGCGCCGAGCCAACTCGCGCATGGACAACCCGGCGTAGCCCTGTTCTTGGATGAGCTGCTGCGCAGCCGCCAACACGGCTTGGCGCGAGGCGATACCGGTCTGCGTGCTTTCGGCGGGATGGAGTTGACGATCAAGGACGCTGCGCATGGCTCTGCTCGCTTTTCCCCACCGGTGAAGTTGTTACCATGACTCCGGGTGGGTTTGACTTTTTAGAAACCGCCGTTGATAATGCGTTCGAGTGACCGACCGGACGGTCGGTCGAGCGCATTCTAGCCCTGGCACGTTGGGTTGTCAAGAATTGCGGCGCACAGGATATGCACAGCCGGTGGAATTGTGTCCGGCACCCGCGCACGGTGTCCAGACTTTATGCGCTGTGTCGGGATTCATTGTGCCGGGATGGTCATTCGGATGTGGTAAGCACCGCTGCAATTGTCGCAAAGTTGTGGGCAATTGCGCCCAGAAGAAGTGTGACGGAGTCTTGGCTATGGTGTGGAGGAAATCCGGCGGTGTGCGCCGGAATCTGATCCTGGCACTGATCGTCGTGTTGGCGGCGCCGGCAGTGATGGGCGGGCTGTGGAGCTTCGGCGGTGGGCGTGTGCAGGCTGCTCCGGCGGTGCAAAGCGCCGGGATGCTGGCGATTGTGGGCGCAAACGGCGCGCGATTGTACACCGCTCCCGGTGGTGAGGTGGTTGCGACGTTGCCGCCGGGCACGGTTCTGACTGCGGTCGGGCGTTCTAGTGATAACTTGTGGGTGGTGACCTACAACGACGCCGGTGCCGCCGGGTGGGCCGAAGTGGCAGAGGTGGTGCTCTTCGGTTTGGAGCAATTGCCGATCATGGTGGAGGGCAGCACGCCGTTAGGTATGCCACAGGCGACACCGGTCGAAGTAGTGCTGCCGACACCCACCCCGACGCCGCCGCCGACCGCCACACCGACACCGTCCCCGACGCCAACCCCCATGCCGACGCCGACCGTCACCCCGTTGCCGACCGTCACGCAGCCGGGGGCGGCGGTAGCGCGCGGACAGCAGGCGATGCCGGGGATGACTTCCCTGGTGGCGGTGGTGCGCGGGGGCGGCGCGCAGCTGTATGACCGGCCCGCGGGGACGGCAACCCAGACCCTGGCAACGGGTGTGGCGCTTACGGTTTGGGGTCGTTCGGTAGACGGGCAATGGCTGGTGGTCACCGATCCGCGCGGGGCTTCGGGCTGGGTGCGTCTGAACCAGATTGTGATTTTCAACACGGCGGAACTACCCGTGCTGGATGGGAGTACGGCGGTCGGTAGCGGGACGCAAACATCGCTACCGGCGGCAACTGCTGTGCCCGATGAGGAGGCGCAACCTACGCCGGCTGTCGTCCGGCCGGTGGCAACGCCGGCGGTGGGCGGTAGCGGTGGTACTATCACGGCGCGCGTCGCGGTCACCGATGCGCGCCTGAACATCCGCACCGGGCCGGGAACCGAGTTCAGGATTTTGGCCAAAGCAGATCCGGGCGACAGCTTCGTGGCGTTGGCGCGCAACGCGGCGTCCACGTGGATTGAGATTGCTGTGCCGGCCGCGGGGGACGGCGTCGGCTGGGTTGCCGCCGAGTTTGTGACGTTGAGCAGGCCCGTGACTGAGTTGCCGATTTCGGCGCGGGCAACGGCTGCGCCCCAACCGATTGCACCGTCGTCCGCCACACCTGCTCCGGCGCTGCGTGCGCAGGGAGCCGAAACAGGGCTGAGCGGGCGGCTGGTCTTTCAGGGTACACGCGGCGGTACGATCTATGTCTATGATTTGAGCACCGGGGTCTTGCGCCCGCTCACCGGCGGCTTCGACCCGGCAATCAGCCCGGACGGAAGAACTGTCGCGTTTACGCGCATCGGCGGCGAACAGGGTCTCTATCTGATTGATATTGACGGGCGCAACGAGCGGCGTATCTTCTCCGGCGACGAATCCCCGCGCGCGCCGGCATGGAGTCCGGATGGGCGCTGGATCGCTTTCGTGCGCATAACGGGCAGCTCGGCGTGTCGCGACGTGGGCTTTGGCTTGTGTTTGCCCGACAATCCCTTCCTGAGCGGTTTCCCTCTGGTGCGTAGGCCGGAGTTCGGGCTGAGCCGGGTGGATATCAACGGGGAGAACTTCCGTGATATCCCGGCCCTCAACAGCGTGCAGGCGCCGGACTGGACGACGCAGGGCATTGTCTATCACGCGGCGTCGGGGATTGAGGTGACCAGCGATACGCCGGATGCGGAGACCCGCTCGGTGATTCAAGGCGCGTTCTATCAGGACCCGGCCTGGCAACCTGGCGGCGACCGCATCGTTTTCCAGCGCCGCGAGGGCAGTCATTGGCAGCTCTTCGTGGTCAACCCGGACGGTACGGGACTGGCTGCGCTGACGCGACCGGTGACGACGCTGGTGGATGAATTGCCCAGCAGCGTCGCGCCGGCGTGGAGTCCGGACGGGCGCTGGATTGTCTATTTGAGCAATCGGGACGACGATAACAGCGCAGGGCCGTGGCGGCTGTGGGTGATGGATGCGGATGGGGGCAATGCGCGCCCGCTGCCCATTGATGTGCCCATCGAGTACGGCTTTGGCGCCGAGCAGGTGGTCAGCTGGGGGCGCGGCGGCTAGACGACGCTGAATACGCAATCTTTTGTGCTGGGGAGCAGCCAGGGCGAGCCGAGAAAACCGGCTCGCCCTGTTGGTTTGGCGGGGCGTGTTGACCTTGCGGCGATGGACAGGGTCAATCGGCAGTGATTTCTTCTTCCAACTCCGGCTCCGGTTCCGGACGCCGCGTCCCCTCGACCGCAATTTCGGCGAGCACGTTGTTGCTGTCGGGGAGGCGTGTGAAGGAGAAGCCGAGTTTGGTGCAGATGCGGCGCATGCCGGTGTTTTCCGGCATGATTTCGGCAAGGACCCGTTCAATGCCTTCGTCCCGCGCGATCTCCAGCAAGCGTTGGAGCAGTTCAGTACCTAGCCCTGTACCCTGGTATTCGTCACGCACTTGGATGGCGAATTCGGCGTCGTTGCTGCCGTGGAGTTTGGTGAGTTGACCGTGCGCGATGATCTGGGGCCGGTTGCGTTTGGGGTCGGTGCGGACTGCCACCAGCGCCATCTCGCGGTTGTAATCCACAAAACACATGCGCGTCAACTGTTCGTGGGAGATGAGCGCGCTGGGCGAGACGGCGTGGAAGTAGCGCAGGTAGAGGTTGTGCGGCGAGAGCGCAAGGGTGAATTCGGTGATGAGCGGCTCATCCTCCGGCTTGATAGGGCGAATCTCGACCGGCGTCCCGTCCACGAGGGTGAAGGGACGGACGTATTGGACCGGGTAGGGACGGATGGCGGGCCGGGGTAGCTTGGCATCCGGCAGGTCCGGGTCGTGCAGTACGATGCGTGCGTCCAGGGCGACGATGCGTTCCGGCGAGGCAACCAGCGGGTTGATGTCAATCTCTTTGATGCGCGGCTGCTCCACCACCAATTGGCTGAAGCGCACCATCAGACGGTCCAGGGCCTCCAAGTCAACCGGCTTGCGCCCGCGGATGCCCTGGAGCGCTTCGTAGATTTTGGTCTGGGACATCATGCGGCGGGCTAGGGTGGTGTTGAGCGGAGGAAGACCCAGGGCGCGATCGCGGAAGACTTCCACCAGCGTACCGCCGGTGCCGAAGAGCAACACAGGGCCGAACTGGACATCCAGGCTGCTGCCGATGATCAACTCGTAGCCGTCCAGCCTAGCGAAGGGTTGGACGGTGACGCCCTGGAAGTGTTCGGGACCTACGCGTTCGCTCACGGTATCGCGGATGAGGGCAAAGGCGCGGCGCACGGCATCGGCATCGGGTAGGTTGAGTTGCACGCCGTTGACGTCGGACTTGTGGGTGATGGTCAGGGAGTTGAGCTTGAGTACCACAGGATAGCCGATGGCGGTAGCCTGGGCGACGGCTTCCTCTTCGTCGGCTGCCAGGTAGGTTTCGATGGTGGGAATGCCATAGGCGGCGAAGACCTGCTTGGACTCATATTCGGTGAGGATGGTGCGCCCCTGGGCACGCACGGCTTCGATCAACTCGGTAGCGTGGCGCTGGTTGGTGGCTTCGGCCTCACTAGCGACGGGCAAGGAGGGCGTCTCGTAGATGGCACGCAGGTTATAGGCGTACTTCCACATGTAGTTGAAGACGCGCGCGGCCATGTCCGGGTAGTCGAAGGTGGGGATGTTGGCGCGGTTGAGAATATCTACGCCCGCGGCGACCTCCGGCCCGCCCATCCAGCTGGCGAGGACGGGCTTCTTGGTGTTGGCAACCACTTGGCGCATTTGGTCGGCGGTTTGGGTGGGCGCGGTCATGTCCTGGGGGGTGAGGATGACCAGCAGGCCGTCGCTTTCCGGGTCGGCGACGGCGATCTTGACAGCCTCGGTGTAGCGCGCCGGGTCGGCGTCGCCCAGAATGTCAATCGGGTTGTTGTGGCTCCAGGCGCGCGGGAGGAAGGCGTTGAGCGCGTCCATGGTCTCTTTGGAGAGTTCGGCTAACTGCCCGCCACCCTCGACCAGGGCATCGGTGGCGAGCACGCCGGGACCGCCCGCGTTGGTGACGATGGTCATGCGGTTGCCGCGCGGGCGCGGTTGTTTGGAAAGCACCTCTGCCATCGAGAACAAGTGCGAGAGATTTTCGACGCGCAGGACGCCGCAGCGCCGGAACGCGGCATCCAAGACATCGTCACTGCCCGCTAGGGAGCCGGTATGGGAGGCGGCGGCTTTGGCCGCGGCTGCGGTGCGCCCGGCTTTGATGACAATGATGGGTTTGGTCAACGAGACTTCGCGCGCGGCGGAGAGGAAGGACTGGGCGTTGCCCACCGTCTCCATGTAGATGACGATGGATTTGGTGCGCTCGTCGTCGCCCAGATAGTAGATCAGGTCGCCCCAGTCTACGTCGAGCATGGAACCGACGGAGACGAAGGCGCTGAAGCCCACATTTTCGCGGAAGCTCCAATCTAAGACGGAGGTGCAAAGCGCACCGCTTTGGCTGATAAAGCCCACGTTGCCGGGGCGTGCCATGCCTTTGGCAAAGGTGGCGTTGAGACCGGTGAGCGGACTCATGACGCCGAGGCAGTTCGGCCCGATGATGCGCATCTGGGCGCTGCGCGCGCGGCGCAGAATTTTGGCTTCCAGCTGCGCGCCGGCTTTGCCGATTTCCTTGAAGCCGGCGGAAATAATAATGGCGCCTTTCACCCCGGCTTGAACACACTCTTCGATGACGCCGGGCACGGTGAGGGCGGGGGTAACGACAACAGCGAGGTCAACTTGGGCCGGGACATCGGCGATGCGTGGGTAGGCGTGGATGCCCAAGACGCTGCTGCGTTTGGGGTTGACGGGAAAGACGGTGCCGCCGAAAGGGTGGCTGATGAGATTCCAGAGCAGGGTGCGGCCTACGCTGCCCTCGGTCTCGGTGGCGCCGATAACCGCAACGTTGCGTGGGGCAAAGATAAAGTCGAGCGGGTGGCGGCGGAAGGTGGAGACAAGGCGTTCGGGCATGATACCTCCTTTGGGAGGGGACTCCTCCGGGCTACGTCATCGCACTGGGCAGAGGCGGTGACGACGGGTGGTGCCGGGCGGCATGGGCGACCGTGAGCGCATCAACCCTGCCGCACGCAGACGTTTGCATCGCAGCACTGCCGCACTGAGCCGGTCCGGTATGAGGCTCGACGGCAGGAAGGCGGCACGCGGCAACCCCCTAGGGCGGCGCGCGCCGGTCCCTTGCGGCTTTTATTATGGCACGGACCGGCGCTGTCTACCAGTGACATCTGTCGCCTGTTTGACAGGGCAGACGCCCTGTTCTTGCCGTCTGCATGCGCCACGCACTCAGTTGCCCCAGACCTGCGGGAACTTCTCTTTTTCCTGCAACTCGAGGAGCGGGATAGGCGTGTTGAAGGGATAGTCGCCGGTGAAGCAGGCGTTGCAGTAGCCGTCATTAGCCTTGAGCGCGCGCATCAGCCCGGAGATGGAGAGAAAGGCGAGCGAGTCGGCGCCGATGTGTTCGCAGATTTCGTCCAGGCTTTTGTTGGCGGCGATCAACTCGGACTGGCTCGCCATGTCCACACCCATGAAGCAGGGAAACTTGATGGGAGGACAGGCAACGCGCACATGAACTTCGCGCGCGCCGGCGTTGCGTAAGAGCTGCACCAGCGGTCCAGAAGTGTTGCCGCGCACGATGGAATCATCTACCATCACGACGCGCTTGCCGTCTAGGTTGTCGGGCAACGGGTTGAACTTCATGGCGACGCCGACTTTACGCAGTTGGTCGGTGGGTTCGATGAAGGTGCGCCCGATGTAGCGGCTTTTGATCAATCCTTCGCTGTAGGGGATGCCGCTCTTTTGGGCGTAACCGATGGCGTGGGGCGTGCCGGAGTCGGGGACGGGAATGACGATGTCGGCATCGGCAGGCGCCTCGCGTGCGAGCTGACGACCGAGCTTTTGGCGTACTTGGTGTACCAACTTGCCGTTGAGAATGCTGTCGGGGCGGGCGAAGTAGATTTGCTCGAAGGTGCAAAAAGCGAAGCGCTGGGGCGGTGCGCCCTGGATGATCTCATAGCCGCTGCCGTCAATGCGCACAATCTCGCCCGGTTGGATTTCGCGCAGCATGGTGGCGCCGATGGTGGAAAAAGCGCAGCTTTCGGAGGCGAGCACGTGTCCCCCTTCCAGCTTGCCGAGCACCAGCGGACGCAGACCCCACGGGTCGCGCACGCCGTAGACCGCGTCGCGTGTGAGGATCACCAGGCTATAGGCGCCTTCGATGCGCGCCATGAGGATGCGGATGCGCGTCATCCAGTCCGGACCCCCTGCGCCCGCAAGGAGATGGAGAATCAATTCGCTGTCGGTGGAGGTCTGGAGGCCGACCCCGCGTTCCAAGAGTTCACGGCGCAGCTGGGGCGCGTTGATTAGGTTGCCGTTGTGCCCGATGGCAAGCGGGCCGTCTATGGTTTCGATGACATAGGGCTGGGTGTTGCGCAGCTTGGACGAGCCGGTGGTGGAATAGCGGTTGTGCCCGATAGCCATGTGACCTTGCAGATAGCGCAAGTTGTCTTCGTTGAAAACCTGCGCCACCAGCCCCATGCCTTTGTGAACGTGGGCCATGTGACCGTCGCAGGTGACGATGCCCGCGGCCTCTTGCCCGCGGTGTTGCAGCGCATAGAGCGCGAAGAACGTGCGCCGTGCTACTTCGCGACCGGGCGCATAGATGCCGAAAATGCCGCACTCCTCGTGGAGCTTGTCGTCCTGGTACATGGGCCGTGGCTCCTGATTGCCTGAACTCGGGCGCCGCGACTGCGGCACACCAACCGATCGTAACTGTGAATTATCGTGCCGGGACCGTTTCAATGCCGAACGTGGCGATTGCCAGCCGGCGACGCGCTTCCAAGACCAAACGCTCAGCCTGGTCGGGAGCCGCAGCTGTGGCGGTGAGGTGACCCATTTTGCGCCCCGGACGCGGTATGCGTTTGCCGTAGAGATGCAGTTTCACGCCCGGCAACGCAAGTGCCGCTGCCCAGTTGGGTTCACCGGGCTGCCAGAGGTCACCCAGCAGATTCGCCATTGCAGCCGGGCGCACCAAGTCTGTACTGCCCAGGGGGAGAGCGCAGACCGCGCGCACCTGTTGCTCGAACTGGCTGGTGACGGCGGCGTCAATGGTCAAATGACCGGAATTGTGGGGGCGGGGAGCCAGTTCGTTGACCAAGAGCGTGCCGTCATGGGTGAGAAAGAACTCGACGCAGAGGACACCGACTACGTCCAACGCCACCAAGACCGCGCGGGCAAGCTCAACGGCTTGGCTCGCAATGACGGGTGGGATGCGCGCCGGAGCGACCGTCACGTCGAGGATATGGTGGGCGTGGCGGTTCTCCAGCACGCCGTAATGGACGAAGCTGCCGTCGCAGCCGCGCGCGGCAACGACGGAAAGCTCATGGCTGAAGTCTACCCAACGTTCAAGAATCGCTTCGCCGGTCTTCAACGCCGCCCAAGCCGCGGCAAGGTCGGCGTGCGTGTGGATGGGGACCTGTCCCTTGCCGTCGTAGCCGAAGGCGGTGGTCTTGAGGACCGCGGGCAAGCCGATTGGTGCCACGGCGTCGCGGAGCGCGTTCAGCGAGTTGACGATCGCAAAGGGTGTGACAGGAATCCCCGCCTGGCGCAGGAAGCTCTTTTCGCGCCCGCGCTGTTGCGCGGTGTGCAGGACATGTCCGCCCGGACGTACAGGAACTCCCTCGGCCTGGGCTATCGCTGCGACGGACGAGGGCACGTTCTCGAACTCGAAGGTAACGACGTGGACGCCGCGCACAAAGGCGCGCACAGCATCGTCGTCGGCATAATCGGCGACGACTTCGCGGTCGGCGATTTGTCCGGTGGGCGAGCCGGCTTCGGGCGAGAAGACCGCGATGCCGTAACCCATGCTGCGCGCAGCCAGGGCCATCATGCGGCCCAGCTGACCGCTGCCGAATACACCGATGGTCGCGCCGGGCAAGATGGGCGCAGACGAGTTGCTCATGAGGCGGTCGGGTCCAGGGTCAGGACTTCGGAAAGCACTTGCTCGGCGCGGCGGCGGCGAAACTCCGCCAGGGCGTCGCGCAAGTCCGGGCGAGTCGTCGCCAGCAAGGCGACGGCAAAGAGCGCAGCGTTGATGGCGCCTGCCCTGCCGATCGCCATGGTCGCGACGGGAACGCCCGCCGGCATCTGCACGATGGAAAGCAGAGAATCAAGCCCGTTGAGCGCACGGCTTTGGATGGGTACGCCGATGACGGGCAGCAAGGTATGCCCGGCGACCATGCCGGGGAGGTGCGCGGCACCGCCCGCACCGGCGATGATGACCTGGATCCCGCGCTCAGCGGCGCGATGGGCATAGTCCACCATCCAATCGGGGGTGCGGTGGGCGGAGACGACGCGGCATTCATGGGGCACGGCAAAGTGCGCGACAGTTACCGCATCGGCGACCGCCTCATCCTCGTCACCACCGACCGCCTCTCGGCCTTTGACCGCATCCTGGGTCTCGTGCCGTACA